>CALIGP010000055.1 GCA_938021455.1 uncultured Lewinella sp.
TGGTAGGTGAGCGTAGGGTCTTCGGTAATCAAAGAATTGGTGCCTGGTCCACTGGTGCCTAAGCGCAGGGTGTCCCCTTGACAAAGTGCGAGGGGCGGTAGCGCAGGTAAGGGGTCAACGCCGTCGTTAACCACTTCGATACTATCGACTAGACAGCCATTGTAGGTTAAGTACACCTTCGTGGAGCCGCCTGTTGCTAAGCCATGCGTAAAAATAGGAGTGGCGGAGCTCGGGTTGTCCAAGCTTCCCGTTGTGACCGACCACGTAACTGTATTGGTCGGGAAGTTTACATAATCAGCAGGTGGGCTAAAAGGTCCTAGTTGAACCGTGGGTTCATCACAAGTAAACTTAATAGCATCTCCCGCATCCAATTTTAGATTTTCTACCACCAGCGTATCAAAGCTAACGCAGCCTCGGCTGTCTGTCACTTGTAAGATATAATCTCCTGCCGTATCCACGGTCAGGCTGATGGGTGTTCCAACAGAAGGAACGCTGCCCGATTGTCCCAAAGCCACATCCACCAAGTTGGTAGTTGTCGTCAACTTATAAGCATAAGGAGCATTTTCGCCATCCGTACCTGGTGTGATGTCCACATCTAATGAAAGGCTGGACATACCAGGACATATAGCATATGGATCTTCTGTAATATTGGTGGTATGTGTTACATCATTACTGAAGGTGAGTTGGATAATATTGGAGATATCTTCTACATCGCAAGCGGGTACACAAAACCCTTCGCCAAATGGCGTTTGGCGTACAGTACGGCGATAAAAATAATCGCCTGCCGTAGCGGGTGCCTCTGGTGAAAAGTCTTCTTCATCGCTATCTGCGATAATCGTCCAAGGCCCGCCTGCTGAAGTCGCTACTTCCCATTGATAATGGGTGGGTGTAGAAACAGGATTATCATCAGAAAGACCAATAACGCTTGGAGTCAAGAAATTGGCTTCAGTACCGTCAATCGGCAATAGCGTTGAGCCTAAACAAAAAGTGGTCAAAGCGGGAGCCGTCAGTACATTGGTATTGGCTTCTAATACAGGATAATTAAAAGCCATCAAGGCTCCGTCTCTCCAATTTTGGCCTGTTGTTGCAGCAGGGGTTATGTTATAGCCCGAGATACTTGCCGTACCATCGTCATTAAAGGCGGTTGGGGTTACTGGAAAACCAACCCCCGTTCTACTTTCGCCTGTAATGTAGGCAGTACAACCAACTACTTCTATGTCATATAGCTGCATCCAATCATTAGCATTAACGATTGGATTAGTACTTTCAACCTTAGTTGCATAAACAATATCTTGTAAGTTGCAATCTAAAATGCCGTAATAGCCACCTGATTCACCGTCAGCAGTACTCAATGCACCTTCGGTGCTGAAAAAAGGGTTTTCTCCATCAGCATTATCGAAGGTAACAAAATGTATCCGCCCTTCTTCATCTAGTTCTATATCAGTGGGTAAATTGCCATAAAGCCCACCTACGAAAGGCGTTGTTTGATTGATTAAGCTGGTCAGGTCTTCATTGTATTCGTACAAATTACCTTCATTATCGGAAGCGATTACATTACCATTGGGTCTGATCGCAAGTTCGTTAGCAGCATTTGGTATATAAGCATCTCCTATAATCGTACCCGAACTGTTTACCCGCATTAATAGCGTGCCACGTGTGGTGGGGTCAATAACAGAGGTACTCGTGTAGCCAATTAAGCTCTCATCCATAGAGTTTAACAAGACATAATAATCGCCATTAGGTGCTATTTTCCCTTCGTATGCCCCAAGGTTTCCGTTGGTAGGAGAGCTATCAATCCAATACGTCGCATAACGTACGGTATTGTCCGGATTCAAAATCGTAAAGAAAGACCCTACGGTACCTTCTGTACCGCCAAATAAAGTGGTGGATAAGGCACCCGCAGTTGTTGGAATGATACCGGTTTGGTCAACTACAACATCCACTCTAAACGCCGCATAGATGGAGCCATCCTCACTAATTTCAAGAACTTGAGGAAAACCAGTTGACAATGGACCAGGAAAAAGTACGTATGTCCCTCCTTCAGGTTTCGCAAAATAAGAACCATACACCAATGCCCCACTTGGCGAAAACTTATTGATCACCAAGGTTTGATTATTTGAACCAGTCCATCCTTCAAAAACAGGTGGAGGATTGGGGAATTGAGCATCACTAGTGATTAAGTCATTGGCAATAGGCCCGCCGCCAGCGATCGTAAGGACTACTACTTCTCCCGTAGCAGGGTTTAACTCTAAGTCAAATGGTCTTAAATTAATTCCACCATTTGTAGCTGTTTCGGGCGCCAACACCCTTACCCATTCTAAATTACTGCCATCGGCAGAATATTTACTCACGTAAGTAAAAACATTATTCCCACTGCCTCCCCCTCTGAAACTACCATAATAAACCACATCTGCAGTAGGGAAAACCGGAGGAATAGCTGAACCGGTACGTCCGTTGGTCAGGGTATAAATAGACCCATCTGCCGCGATCTCAACCGCTACATTCCGATGCATTGCTATTTGTGTCGGATTAGCAGAGGTATATTGCGACCATTGGAGGGATTGGGCATTCAAGAGAGGTAAGCCCAAGCACCAGATTGTGACAAAGCAAAATAGGCTGAATGCCCCCCGAAGGGAGAATACGGTAATACTTTTCATGATGAGGGTATTCTTATAAAACTAACTATGTTTTCCCGTTTAGGGTCGTCTCATAAATAATTGTTCTGATTCGCTACGCGGCTTCTTCTTGGTGAAGAGCAGTACTATGAGGTCAAACCGCAAATCGGACAGTTATTTATAAGGCGATTCTTAAGGCCAGAAAAACAAACTAAATCATAAATGTACGTATAAAATTTGGATCTACTCAGTAAAGCACTAACTCGGAAGCAGGACATCACGGCTTGTTATAACTACTACTTTGAAGTTTAAAAGAATTAGACTTCAACGTAGCAAACTCAATATCCAAAGCAAAATTTTTAACGGATGCAAGTCTTCACCTCATGCTCACCTAAGGGACACCGGAGCGGGCTTCACAAGCTTTCCTTGCACCTGCGTCCGCGCCAAAACGGTAAACAACCACGGAATATGATGCGCGGACGCGGGAATACAAGGATTGCTTTTTAGAGAGCAATGCAGTGCCCTCAGGAACGCCAAATCGTGATGATTACGAGGAGATGGTGGTGTTTGCCTACTCCTTTTCAGACAAAGGCGTTCCCCAAAAACAAAACTGGCTCCACGGGAGAAATTCCCGGGAGCCAGTAAAGCGTTAGCTGGTGCTAACCTTTAGTCGCGCTCTCCATCCCAGAAGAAGGAGCCACAATCGACCAGCAGAATCGTGAACGTTTCCCGCGCCACCAAGCCAGCACAAGGGCCGTCGGGGTTGTCGGTACGAACCGTAATCAGTACTTCGCCAGCCTGAATGTCTTCGGGGCTTGGCGTGTAGGTTGGGCTGTCGCTCAATAATGCACTCGGAGCGAAGGTACCCGTACCAGAAGTGCTAAAGGTAGCCCCAAGATCAGCCGGAGATACGTTTACAAAACCAGC
>CALIGP010000056.1 GCA_938021455.1 uncultured Lewinella sp.
CCCAATTGGTATTTCAGCAGGAGTAGTAGGGGGAATTATCTATAACGGATGGGCTATTAATGATTGCCAGAGACAAAATGAAGGCAAATGTCATTCTTGTGAAAGTGAATGCGAGTACTAAACAAAACCCTGATTACTAGATTAAAGAATAAGTATGAAAAACCGCAAACTAAATCAAGAGCGATTAATCGTTCTATCCTTATGGTCTGGATTGAATTTAGCCCTGATATTATACCTACTTCAGCCAATTGCGATAGATCTTATTCTGTGTTTACCATTAGGTTTCGCTATTGCATATTTGTATTTCGCATTCTGGAAACTGTCCTTTAGTATCAATAAAGACGAAACATTGTCGGGGTTTATTGGGAACTTCATTGATGGGAAATACTCTCTTGAATACCAAAATAAGGTGCTCCTGAAATTGGCTGTTTCATGTTTAATTGGTGCAATTATTTCCCTTTCCCTGTATAAAGTAGGAATAGTAATTTCTGCTGTTGCTGTTCTTTCTTACGTATTATTGTCTTTTTTTCTTCTTCCACTTCTGTTAGGAGTGAAATTTTATTGGAAGTAAGTACAACTGAGTTTACTCCCTGCTCTCAAAACTTCCCCTTGCACCTGCGGCCGCGCAAACAAAAGGCAGTGCTGCTTTATAAAACCCCATACAGTAACCACAAAAACGCCCGAATCTCAAGCAGAGATCCGGGCGTTTTTTAATTAAGTATTTAGTTTCAAGCTTACTTCCGTAGGTACTGGCCCAGCATTTTAGCGCCCATGCCAGTAAGGTCATCAATGACGCTTCCATCTCCATCCCTGTCCAGAATAGATCCAGCAAGGCCGAGGTCAGGAGCATTTTGGCGTGGAGTTTGTTGGGTTTTCATCGCCATGTCCATGAGTGCGCCACCGAGGCCACCAGCGTCGAGCCCTTGTTCGCGCTTGGTTTTGCCTAGCATTCCCATCAGAATGGGGGCAAGGGTGGTCATCAGTGGTCCAACTTTATCAAGGCTGAGTCCACTGGTTTCGCTTACCTGTTTCATGGTTTGTTCCTGCTGGTCACCGAGGACGTGCTTCAGAATCCCACCACCGTTGAAGGTTTTGCGGAACTGGGGTGGTATGTGATCCTGATTTCCTACGGCTTTGCCACCCAGAAGACCACCGAGTAAGTCTCCGAGTCCTCCGCCATCATTGCCTTTCGTCTGGCGCATCATGCCTTCTAATAAGCCACCGAGGCCACCACCGCCTCCTGTATTGGTGTTGGCTCTCTTTTGGCCACCACCGAGAATACCGCCAAGTAAGCCTCCAAGACCTCCTCCCTGACGGGGCTGTTGTGCCTGAGGGCTTTGACCTTGTTGCAGGATGGTGCTAAGCAGGCCACCGAGCAATCCGCCACCGCCTTGTTGTCCTTGTCGTTGGCCACCACCCTGGGCCATGCCCGTAATGAGGTCCAAAAGCCCACCACCTGTTGGCATACCTTTACCAGGGGCCTCCCGGCCACCTTTTAGTAGGCCTCCGATGATGTCAAGAATGCTACCATCGTGGTCGCGTTCAAGTGCATTGGAAAGCGATGCTGCACCATCAGGCGTGGAAGCATTGCGGGCAAGGGCACCCATAAGAGTACTGAGAATAGCACTAGAGGCTTTAGTTGTTGTTGTGGTGTCGGA
Organism: uncultured Lewinella sp.; assembly: GCA_938021455.1. Lineage (GTDB taxonomy): Bacteria > Bacteroidota > Bacteroidia > Chitinophagales > Saprospiraceae > Neolewinella. The sequence goes on from CALIGP010000056.1 coordinate 1,659, forward strand.
ACCGGTCTGTTGCGTAAGCACATCCATGAGTCCACCACCGAGCTGCTGTTGAAGCTGCTGCTGAAGTATTTGAGAAAGATCCATGCCCGTAATATCGGCAATATTCCAGAAAAAAGCGGCAAACCGAATCGTTTCGGTTTGCCGCGCAAAGATTCAAACTACTCTATATCGGTTTATGGCGTTTTTCAAAAAGCCACAAGGGCAATGATGGGATGTGAAACCCCAAATGTCTTTCGTGAGACTGCTTAAGAAACGGGCCGCAGGAAAAAAAGATTGCGAGAGCATATGTTAAAACCTGGGATAAGAAATTGGTCCCACGGGTTTTTGCCTTTTGGTTGAGCTTCAAAGCGCCGGAAGACCGTAAGTTTGGGTATGGGAAAACAATTTTCTAAGCTAAGTGATCAGTTGACGGATTTTATTGGGAAACAGCCCCTGTTTTTTGTGGCTACAGCACCAGGAGAAGGCAAGGTCAATTGCTCTCCTAAAGGAATGGACTCATTGAGAGTCCTATCTCCTAACCGGATAATATGGTTGAACGTAACTGGAAGCGGCAATGAAACGGCCGCCCATGTGCTGGAAAACGCCAGAATGACGCTAATGTGGTGTGCCTTCAACGGCCCCCCCTTAATCCTTCGTACCTACGGAGAAGCCAGGATGATTCAGCCTGCTGAGCCCGAATGGGCCTCCCTTTCCGACCGCCTTCCTAATATCCCCGGTGCCCGACAAATCTTTGACTTACGCATTGATATGGTGCAAACGAGCTGTGGTATGGCGGTCCCGTATCTTGACTTTAAGGAGGATCGAAACTTGCTCCGAGACTGGTCTGCAAAGAAAAGCGAGCAGGAATTGAAAGACTATCACCAGAAAAAAAACAGCCAAAGCCTGGATGGACTGCCTACGGGATTGCCTACAGAATAATCGACTGGCATAGCTGATCTGGCGTCGAGAGGTGAAAAACTTGGAACACAAGCCTACTACCGAAGTGGGCCACTCGGGTACTTCAGGTTTAGAATCGAAGTGAATTTGACAATTGACAGGCTATGATCTCAAAAATCACCTGAAGTGGCCGAGTGAACTATATATTCGCAGCATGTTACTACCCTATTTTGCTGCTGACCGCTTAGAAGCCGGATGTGACGAGGCTGGCCGGGGCTGTTTGGCGGGGCCTGTCTTTGCCGCTGCGGTTATCCTTCCTCCTGGCTTCAGTAGTCCTGAATTAAATGACAGCAAAAAGCTGAAGGAAGCAGATCGAAATTCACTACGTGTAATGATCGAAGAACAAGCATTAGCCTGGTGCGTAGCCAGCTTTAGCGTGGTAGAAATTGACAAGTACAACATATTTCAGTCGAGTTATCGTGCGATGCATCGTGCGCTGGACGGACTTGACGAGCGTCCGGAATTTCTGTTGATAGACGGCAAATTCTTCATTCCCTACGGAGAGATGCCCTATGCGTGCGTGATTAAAGGAGATGGTAAATACCAGTCAATCGCCGCCGCTGGAATTTTGGCCAAGACCCATCGGGACGAGCACATGCGTGGTTTACACCAGGAGTTCCCGCAGTACGGTTGGAACACCAATGCTGGATACCCAACCATAAAACACCGAAGTGCCATCGAAGAACACGGCGCAACGGAACATCATCGGAAAAGCTTCCGCTTGCTAAAGGATGGTAAGCAGTATTCTCTGTTTGGGGAGTAAAAAGGAAGTACTTCTCTATCGTGGAATTTCAATGCTGCGTACAATCTCCTCAATAATATCCTGTGATCCAAAGCCTTCCATTTCCCGTTCTGGGGTAAGGATGATGCGGTGGTTAAGAACCGGGTAAGCTACTTGTTGAATATCGTCAGGGGTGACGAAGTCACGCCCCGCCAAAGCAGCAACGGCTTTTGAAAGACGGAGTAGTGCCAGTGAGGCTCTGGGGCTTGCCCCCAGATAAAGGTCCGGGTGCGTCCGGGTACGGTGAACCAGGGAGGCGATGTAATCCAGGAGCTCTTCCCGGATATAAATTTTTTCAACAAGAGCACTATATTTAGCAACGAGTTCGCGCGTGAAGACGGGCTTCACCTCATCCTGCTGTACTTGCTTAAAGTCGTTGCGAAAACGATACAGGATTTCTTTTTCCTCTTCGTGGCTGGGATAGTCAATGATGACGCGAACCAGAAAGCGGTCAAGTTGCGCCTCCGGAAGACGGTAAGTTCCTTCCTGTTCAATGGGGTTTTGGGTGGCGATAACGAAAAAAGGCGATTCCATTGTGTAGGTAGTGCCGTCAACGGTGATCTGTTGCTCGGCCATAACTTCAAAAAGAGCTGCCTGGGTTTTCGCCGGCGCACGGTTGATCTCGTCAATGAGCACCAGGTTACTGAAGACGGGCCCCTTGGTAAATTCAAACTCAGACCGAGCCATATTGAAGATGGTCGTTCCCGTTACGTCACTGGGCATGAGATCCGGGGTAAACTGAATCCGGGAGTAATCCGCATCAACCGTCTTGGCGAGTAATTTAGCGATTAAGGTTTTGGCAATGCCCGGCACCCCTTCCACCAATACGTGCCCACCCGCTAACAAGGAAGCAATCAGCAGATCGATGAATTCTTTCTGACCAACAATCAGCTTACCTATTTCTGCCCGTACAGCGACGGCTGCTTCCCGTAGTTCTTCGAGATCGATCCGATCGGTAGGGGCGAGGTTGGCGTTAGAAACGGGTACGGGTGGAACGTCAGGAAAACCCTCAGTCGGAGAGCCCATATCCGGACCAATGATCTGGTCATCCGGTGTAGGAAACTCCTGTTGTTCTTCTGGCCCTGGGGTATCGTCTTCGTGCATCATTGAGCAATGGTCTGAGAGGGTAAGGTAAATTAAAGTTTGTAGAGCGGTTCAATTGCCCGGTAAAAACGCATCAAGGCAAGTTCTTCGATCTCGATCTTTCCCTGTACGACCCGGATTTCAATCAGGGCTTTTTCGGCTACTTCCGGAGAGATTCCGGTTAGTTCGGCGAGGTTCTCTGGTGGAGGTTGGCCTTCTTTCCAGTGGATACCGTATTTATCTTGTAGATGAAACCGGAGATTACCAAGCTCCTGCCGGGCAATGGCGGCGTGGTTACCTTTTTGATAGACTAATCGGCTGATGGTGTCGATGAAGCGCTTACTGGAATTTTCCCGCCGGTTAATGGAAGGGATGATCCTCTGACGGCGTTTGCCGCGGAAGAGGACGAACAGCAGCGCTGCAACTATCAGTGTATACCAAGCCAACGCTAAGGGGGCCTGTTCCTGAATGTAGCTCAGCGCTTCATTACCCGTTAACAGATTACGGCCGCCATTATAGCCGTTGTTGTTGCCCCGGTTACGGCGATTGTCCCGTTGCCGTGCGACCGATGGTGGCACCCGGCTGTACTCGTCCCAATAAACCGGTCCTTCACCCAACACAGCAAGGCTGGCTTCGGCATACTCGTACCGAAGGCTGTCCGTAATGAAATAGTTGGTCAGAAAAATAGGGTTGGTCAGGAAGAAGAAGTCGCCTTCCCCCCAGCTTAATCGGACAAAATTAATCAGCACCGTATCCAGCGTCCCGATAACTTCATTGTCGATGTTGGGGTCACAGAGTAATTCTTCATTTACGTAATGGGTTGCCCGATTATAGGGCTCATGATCATAGACTTGAATAAGCTCAAAGTTTTGCCCGTTGTCGGTGAGCTGAAGTTGAACGGTGTCTGCCTGGAGGTAAGGCATGATTTGGTCCGTGTCGTAAATGTTATAATAACAGTCATCTCCGAAAAGGTGAGAGGCCAGGTCCTCCGGCAGATCGTTGGCCGCGATGAAGGCGGTGTTGCCTCGCTCGACGAAGTCGAGCAGGTGGGTGATCCCTCGTTCGTTGTAGTAGGCGTAACGACCGACAAATAGGTAGTTCGCATGATTGCCTTCATATTCCCTGAGCGTACCCAAGCTGTCGGCTACCATTGTTAAGCCTTCGGGGCGAGCATCAAGTAACTGATGCAAAGCATAGATGTCATACGGCTCTTGCTTGTCGTAACGATAGTTTTCACTCCAGTTAGTAGGGCAACCGTAAAAACTGAGCAGAGCCGCTCCAGCCAGTAAGTAGGTGAGGATTCGCTTAAGCATTGGGCGATACTTTAGCGGATGAGGTAATAATTTGGTTGCTCAGTACATTGAATTTTCGCTGTACCAGGCGATAGCCCAGCTTTTCGATGGCATACTTGCCGTACCAATACCGTTCGTAGTCAATGGTAACTTCCCGAAAGCCTGTCAACACATCTCTGCCAGACAGTTGTTTCTGGTAGTCTCGGTTGCTGTAGTCCCGTCGGTATTGGATCAACCCCGCATCTTGTAATTCTTTAAGGAGTTGGATGTATAGTAAGCGAACGGCTACGTCATATTGCCCGGCCTTCTCGGCGCGCTCTAGTAAACTAAGCGAGACCCCGGTGGCCACGAGTCTTTCTTCTTCAATGTCTTCCAAGTCAATGAATTCCTGGTTTTCATCACCTTCTTCCCGGGTGCGCTTGCGCATGTTTACGTCGCCCAACATCCGGTAAATCAAAAAACCTAAGGCTGCAATGAGGATAGAAAAAATGATGATCGTGGTCGTACTGGACAGGTCGAAATCCCAATTGAAGTCCCAGTCAGGATCCGGTAGTTTTTCTTCCTCTTCTTCCTCCTTGTCATCTGGTAAAAAGGTGATTTCTTCAATTAACTCCTGATGTCGCTTCTCTGGAAAAACCGGGCTTTTATCATCCTGAGCGGCCGTGTGACCGGCAGAAAGCAGCAGAAGGCAGAGCATAATAATCCACTTCCTACCGACCGTAAAAACGGGATAGATATAAGAGGCTAGGCTTGTAGGTGAAGGTGAAACCATTTTGGAAGCATGAAGATAAGCAGCACAGCGTTAAAGCCCGGAAACTTCCGTTAGGTGATCTTATTTGAGAAATTATTGGTTGTGGCTATAACAATCCACCAAATTTTCGCATTATTGCTACGGAAATTAACTACTAAATCCGTTGGTGTCATGTATTGTGGCATCATCAATAAATCCACCCAACTATGAGCAAGTTCGATGAGAAACTAGCTACTTACGAAGCGGCCCTGAAGAAAATTGATTCTAAGGCAGATATGGATCTGCTTCGCAAGGTCACCAAAGGTCTCGGCCCATCTATCTACAACAACGACAGCAACAAGGTAGCTTGTAGCCAGAAGTCGGAGATGGAACGCCTCGTAAAAAACTTCTGCATGAAGAAGCTTGGCGTTGACCAGGCGAAGGGAGAAGCCGCAGCTGCAGCCGTTTGTGCTCAGTATACGGAGCGTAGCAAGCACCGCCCGGTGTTTTACTACCTCGTAGTGAAGAACCTCGGCAAAGAAAGCGTTTACGCTTAATTGGCTGTTTCAGCATCCCCACATCGGCAAGGCCCGGCGGAGTTTCTCCGTCGGGCTTTGTTGGTTTTAAATAGGATGTTTTTCGGGCGCCGGAGCGCAGGTGCAAGGGGAGGGGGAAAGGAGCATGGCTATTCAAGCCAGACTTTGCACCTGCGGTCCCGCGCCCGCACCTTACACCAGGATGCGCCCTGTCCGCTTATTGACCACCGCTGAGAAAACCACTTCAGCGACCTCCTCTGGCAGCAGAATACCTGGTGGCGGAGTTTCGTTCTCCCAGCTAGCCGTCAAGGTAGCCCCGGGAGCCACCAGCGTCGTCAGCACCCCACTGCCCGCGAGCTCTGTTTCCCAGCCAAGGAAGAGTCCCCGAAGCGCATATTTTGTCGCTACGTAGGCCGTCATGTGCTTTTTCCAGTGATCGGTACCCGTTGAGCCAATAACCACTAAGTGCCCTTTTCCCTTACCCACCAAAGCCGGTAATAAGCGCCGGGCCAACCGATGGTTAGCCAATACGTTTAGCTGGTGCATGGCACCGTAGAGGTCCGCTTCATCCAGGAGATGGCCCGGAGTGAAAGCCGCAGCGTTTAACAACAAGACATCGTAATCACCTTCGGGAACGGATGACACCCCCTCTGCTTCTGATAGGTCTGCCTCAACGATCTTGAGTATACTTTCCGGGTAATCCTTTTCCCAGACCTGTTGCATTTGGTGTAAATCGTTGACCGTTCGAGCTACGGCGGTTACTGACCAGCCCTGACTGGCGAACCGCATAGCGCAGGCTCGCCCGATACCCTTAGTCGCACCCGTAATTAAAACGTGACGTTTCATATCTTCTCGTTGAGGAAAGTGGCTGCGGGGTCAATAACGATCTCCCCACCAATACCACTGTCAGTAACGCCCCGGCGAATACCCGCCCACTGACCGCCACAATCGCTATGGATGACCGCTGCTGGCCCGATCAGGAGCCTCGCTCCCGGGTCGACGTGAATGGCAGCCCCTTCCGGCAGGTGAAGTCGGTTGTTGATGCGCAGGGTACTGCCGCGACGAACAAAAATATCCGTGTTGAAGTCCCGGGCACCCTCCCAGTTCAGGTCTTTGGTTACCCGTACTGGTTCGTTGGGGTTGTAGCGGCACCAGTAAGGAAAAAGCCATTTGCGCTGCCGGCCGGTGATGTCGCTCATGCGGGCGTGCATGCGCCCGATTTGACAGGGCGTGAGCGATTCTTCTTTAGGGCTGTAATCCATTAGGTTGTTACTCGTTTTACCGGGGCCACGTTGGCCGGAGGCGACGCTCCAGGCGCGGTTGGCGTGGACGGGGGTATCGTCACAACCATCATTACGGGTCCAGGCATGGCCCAAACCAAGGGCGTGGCCGATCTCGTGGGCTAACACGTTGCGCATTTCCCAAGAGGGACGATCACGCGAGAGCCAGCCCGTCATTTTGATGGCATCGCCCAGGTAAATACCGTCTACGCCAGACAAGCGGAAGCTCTTGCTCAGTACGCTGTCTCGCGGAGGCCCCATCACAAAGATGTTCAGGATAGAATCTTTTCTTACGGCGTATTTATTGATCACTTCCCGGCTGGCCCGATTACGTTTTCTCCCGTCGTGGAGGTACCAATAAAGCTCGTCATCGTAATGCTCGTAGATGGCGTGCTCGTCCGTTCCGGGGATTTTGGCGAGGTTGAAACCCAGTCGTCGGGGAAGGGCGGGCACGTCCATACTGTCTGGCTTGAGCCAAATCTCTGGGGTTTTCCTGATAAGTTCGTTGGCGTAGAAGACCACCTCTTTGACGTACTTGCGCGCCTCCTCCCCGTAGAAGGGGAAAAGGGTGTCGCTGGTATTCATGATGTGAAAATTCAGCTGGAGGTAGCGAATGGGCAGGTAGCGCTCGTTAGTGGTGTCCGGGTAGTAGTGCTCAGGGTTGGGCTTTCTTTCCTTGATGAACTCATAGGTGTCCGGTCGTTGTACGTCCTCCGGCCAGTAATCCTGATAGGCGAAGGGCTCGTCTTCGCGTAACTCGGGGATGAAACTTGCCTCGACCGGTTTTGGCTTACAGCCGAGAGCTAGTAGCGGAAGGAGGAAGAGGAGGAGATATTTTTCCATTGTAGGGAAGCACTTAGTTCGTAACAAGCTCTAAAGGCTGGAGGAAGCCTGAAGGATGACACGGTCTTGTTAAAGTTGGACGAGCCTACTGGCCGGAAGGCACACTGTCGAGAACCTGTTTCACTAAAGTGTCGAAATCCGTCACCTTATCCTCCCCGTGCCCAAGGCGGGCAATGACGAGCTGGTGGCTGGGGATGATGAACACCCGTTGATCCTGGAAGCCACGCATCATGTAGGCGTCCTTTGGTAGGGAGGGCATGTCTGGCCCGGGCAGCCAAAGCTGCCCGCCGTAGGTGCCTTCGCTGCCGGCGGCGGGTTGGCGCATCCAGTCGATCCAGCCGGGGTAGAGGATCGTGTCTCCGTTCCAGACGCCGTCTTGGAGCATGAACTGTCCGAGGCGGGCCCAGTCCCGGCCCGTGGCCCAGCCGTAGGAGCTGCCGACGGGTAATCCGCTCTGATCGGGTTCAATGAGTAGACTAGGAGCTATCTGTCCGAAAACGTCGTGGACCTCTTGCTGAATGGATTGCCCTTCGGGCAGTCGCTGCCGCTGGAGATCCATCAGAATGTTGGTGGAACCGCTGGAGTAGGCCCACTCGTCCTCCGGCGCGTTGAGCGCCGGCATGCCGGCGGCAAAGGTTGCCATTTCAGGTTGCTCATGCAGCATGATGGTGGCGTCAGAGATGCTGCCGTAGGCCTCGTTCCAGCCGAGGCCGGAGTTCATATGGAGAAGATCCCCCAGAGAGATGTTGGCCCGAGCGTCAGCAGACCAATGGCGGTAGAGGTTTTTGCGGGAAGGGATGTGTTGGAAACCTTTACTTGGAAGTTGCTCGCTCTGCGAGTGATTGAGACCTCTCCCCCGGCCCCTCTCCGAAGGAGAGGGGAGACGGCTCTGCTCGCTCCGCTCGTGAGTGGGGATACTGCCGATTAGCATTCCCGTTAGTGTCTTCGTCATCGACCAGCCTAGGAGGAGGCTGTTTTCGTCGTAGCCTTCGGCGTAGCGCTCGCCAATGATGCGGCCGTTTTGCATCACGACGAGGCCCCTTGCTCCTCCACCGGGCACGGGCTCCATCCCGAAGTCGAGAGCAGAGGACAAGGCAGGTAATTCGGCGACAATGTTGGAAGGAGAAACCTCCTCTGCACCTGCGCTGGCGGCTACTACTTTTAAAAGCGGTTTTCGCTCATCATTAACCAGTGTACATCCAATGCCTTTTCGAAAGCGAGCTTCTCGTTTTACCAGGCCGAAGAAAGAGGAGTGAACGCTCTTGTCCTTCGCTTCCAGTCCGTAAAAGCCCAGCACCGAAAAATTGAGGTCGTGCTCACTAATCTCCGCCAGTTCTCGCCCCTGCAGGAAATGACAGCTGCAGGCGTGCTTGGCGGCGTAGCCACCGCCGATATTCAGTAAAGGCCGAAGCCACAAAAAAGCAGCGAAGAGAAGAGTCACCAGCAAAATGAGACCGATGAGGGAGCGGCGGAGGGTGGGAGAAGAAAGCATACGGGTAATGTAGGGGAAATGGTTGAGACGCTATGCTCGATTTTTTTCGACGCATAGCGTCTCAACCAAGAAATTCCCTCACCGCACGATTGCTAGATAGGATATGCACTTCATTACCCGCCTTGCGCTGTTCCTCCAGCGTCCGGAGAATACCCTTCCGCCGCGTGAGATTATAGACAGCGACGTAGTGAAGGAAGTGTCCATCAAAACGTTCCCTGCAGCCCGGGGCGGAGCCCGGGCGCACCTGATGCCAGTACCGCAGCGTTCGTTTGATGACGCGATACAGGCATCGCCAGGTGGGCTGGTCTACATAAATGACCGTATCGGCCCGTGGCATCCGATAAGGGAAGGTGCCAGAGTAATTGCCGTCCATGATCCACTCGTCACGGGCAGCGAGGGTCTTGACCGTTTCTATCCAGGCCTCCGTCGTGGGTTCTTTCCAGTCGGGCCCAAAGTAATGTTGATCGAGGTGAATGGCGGGCAGACCCATTCGTTCC
>CALIGP010000057.1 GCA_938021455.1 uncultured Lewinella sp.
AGAAGGCGGGTAGTTTTAGTGGGGAATATCAGTGTGAGCGTCCTGGAAATTCTATTTTCAAATCCTAAGCATCCAACTCCCCAGCCTCCTTGCCGCCTCCGACGTGCGGCAGCCCAAAAGACCAACGCACCAAAAGACTAATTCCCCACCTCCGACGTGCGGTAGCCCAAAAGACCAACGCTCCAAAAGACTAACGAACTAATTCTCCGCCAAAACTCCTTCCATAATCTCCCCCAGCTCATCCGCTGAAAGATGGGTCTTGAAGTGGCCGAAGAAAGTTCGGTGCTCGCTAGGTTCGGAAACGATAGCGACGATTTCGCGGACCTCATCGCCTTTCATCCGCACGGTAAGCTGCACTTCTTCGCCGCTGGCGGCGCGGACGGTGGCCCAGCGCTCGAATTCATGGCGTTCCTCCAGGGCGTTGAGGAGGTACTTAATGTCCTGGTGAGTGTTGAAGTCTTCATTGTCGAAAGTCAACAGCCGCATCGTGCCAAACTGGGCGGCGAGGCTGAAGATGAGTTCTTCTTCCTCATCGTCGCTGGCGAGCATGCCGACTTCGGAGGCCAGGCCAATCATCCAGCCAGGGATTTTAAGGGCTACGTTTTCTTCGCCCTTGCGGTGCTCCCGGATGAAGTCACGGATGGCAGGGTTTTGCGCGGCTGCGAAGCCGACGGAGAAGGTGAAGAGGAGGAGGAAGAGTATTAATTTTTTCATGGTAAAAGAAGTGAATGGGTGAAGAACTGTTTGACTATCTGACTACTTGACTGCTAATCCAATGCTTTTTGCAATTCCGAAAGCTGTGTCAGGTCGATGGCGCCGATGAAACTGATCATCGCAAAATTGTCGAAGCCACCAATGAGGAGAAAGAGTTCGGAGATGACGGCATTTTCGTCCTGCACGAAGGCTTCGATGTTGTCACCGTCCTTGGAGCGTAGTTTGAAGAGCAGTTCGTATTGATCGGTCGAGATGCGGCTTTTGGCCTCTTTCCAATACATTTTTGCGTTCAGGTCAGTGTGGAGTACGCGAATACCCTGGATGTCTTTGACGACTTTAAGAACGGCTTCGATTTCTTCTTCATCGAGATCATCCAGATCCAGATCGGCGTCTTTGAAAAGGCTGAATATTTTACCGCTTACGTAAATAGCCGTGAATTTTTCATCGTCGACGTATTCAGAAAAGTAGGTAGAGATGGCGTCTTGCGGCAGCTTTTTTTGCGCGGACGCAGGTGCCAGGTAAAGGCAAAGGAGCAGAGCGGTTAAGAGGTATTTCATGATTGTAAATTTTTGTTGAGTTGTTAATTATTGTTTTCTGTCGACCGGCAGGGGTTTGCACTCTTACCGAAAATCATTGCCGAAGGGTCACCTCTCTCCAGCGAGGTACGAGCGGTACGAAGAAGAGATTTTAGCCGCAGGATATTGGTTGGGAACCTGCACCCTGCACCCTGCAACCTGCAACTTGCACCCTGCCCCTACCTAATCATCGCCGCCGCTTCTCCCACCTCCTGAATAACCCCTTTCGTGCTGCTATTCATACTAGTGGAAGCGGTCTTCAGGGCAGCGCGAAGGACTTTATAAGCTTCCTTCTCGTCGGTGACTTCGTATTTGGACCAATCGACGGTCTTCGTTTCCGTTATGACCAATTCTGAGAGTTCTGGCTCTGGGTTCGGCGTAATCCAGAGATTAACCGCAAAGAGCAATAAAACCGCTGCTGCCGCTGCACTGAGCCAACGGACGGGTAAGCGTCGCCGGCGGGCGGGCGCTTTTATCTTTGCGGCGTCATCCCAGTAGGCGAAGAGGTCTTTATACTCAGTAATATCCGGATGGATGTCTCCGGCGCGGAAGTAGTCGCGCAGCAAAGCTTCTTCTGGCAGAGACGTTTCCCCAACGAAGTACTTTTCCAGCAAGGCCTTAGCATTAGCGTGCTTCATGATGGCATGATTTTTTCTTTGGTGAGTAATTCCCGGATTCGTCCGCGCCCCCGGTGCAGGTATACTTTTACCTGGGGCATGGTCAATCCGGTGGCGGCAGCGATTTCCTGGTAGTCCATTCCCTCCACTTCGCGGAGTTGTAGAACGGTCCGCTGGTCCGTCGGCAATTGCTGCAGGATTCGGTGGATGTGCCCCAGGGTGTCGTTGGTGGCGGCAAGCTGGTAGGGTGTCTGCCGTTCGAGGTCCGGTAAAGCGGCTTCCCGTTCGCGCAAATCGCGAACTTTGGCCGAGCGCAGGCGGTCAATCGCCTGGTGCTTTGTCATCCGCATCAGCCAGGCTGGTGGGTTGTCTAGACCGACGATCTCGTCGCGCTTCTTCCAACTTTTGACCAATACATCTTGCACCACGTCCTCCGCCTCGTCGGCGTCGTTAACCACTCGCAGGGCCAGGCGGTAAAGCCGGTCGCGGACGGAAGTGATGATGCTGGAAAAATGATCCAAAGTTGAGTGTCTTTGCCCTGGTCACGTTTGGGCGGAGTAGTTTGTTACAGGGAGGGACGAAAAAAAAGTGGTAGCGTTGCTTTTGGGGGCTGCTGCGCAGCTATCAACCACGGATTACCACGGATTTACACAGATTAGGGCACAGATTATTTAGTAACAGCCCGGACTTTGAATCCTATTAATCCTACCAAAATCCTATTTAATCCTAATCTATTGGTTCTGGGCTGCTGCGGACTTTTAGTCAACCACAGAGGCACACAGAGGTAATCACAGAGGGACTCGGAGGGACTGCTGCGCAGCTACTAATCTGACCTGCCTAAACAATTAAATCATAATCTATTTTTCAGCTACGACACAGCCTCCCTTAACGTTTCCCTCAGAACCATAAGCACCGCCCGTCCTGTTTCTATTATTGACCATTCCGCCGTTCTATGAATAAAACCTTCCTACTCCTTTTGATTGCTGCCACTTTGATGGTAGCACCTGAACTGCTGATGGCGTCTAATATGCTGCCCGCCACCAAGCACGGTGTCACCAAAGTCTCCGACGTAAAGTGGGCCTCCCCACGGGGCTTCGACCTGACGATGGACATCTACACGCCCCAAACCGGCCGCAAAAAATACCCCGTCATTATCGTGTACCACGGCGGTGGTTGGCTGATCAACAACAAAAGTATCATGGATGAAGCTTCCGCCTGGCTGGCCGGTAACGGTGAGTACGTGGTGTGCAACGTCAATTATCGTCTTCTGGGCGATCTGGATAACAGCGTTACGATGG
>CALIGP010000058.1 GCA_938021455.1 uncultured Lewinella sp.
GCTCGATAAAATCCCACCAAATGAGCTTTTCCAACGGATCAGTATTCGGTAGTTTTGCCGCGGACGCAGGTGCAAAGATGGTGGACAGCGAGCCCTGCTCCTTCGGCTGAAAGCTGGTGGGTGCAGGCTCATACACCGTCCTCACCAGGCGTTCTACTTCCAGAAAATTGAGGTCCGTTTCCGGCTGGGCATCCAGCAGTTCCATGGCGCGCTGCGCCTGGGCGGAGAGCACCAGCAAGCCTGCGTAATCTCCGACAGTACGCTTGAGCTGTACGTCTTTTTTTCGTTTTTCCGTTCGTTCCAGTAGTGCCCATTCCCTCAGATCAAAGAATAGTTGCCGCAGGTCAAACTTAGGAATTCGCCCGTCCCGGCTAATGCGCCGACGCCGGAACCAGTCTTCATACTGCTTCCGAATGATCGCGATTTGATCGTTAGTCGTTTCACCATCTGCTTCCAGCTCCCGAAAGAAACCTTCCACCATGGCGACCCATCTTGGCCCGAACATCCCCGGTGTATCTGCCAGATGAACGGCCATACGCTGCGCCAGCCGCCAGTCCAGTGGCTTCGTCACCAAGCTTACAAATTCCATAATCCGGTCCACTTCCAGCGGTTCCCAGAGAAAGGCCGTCACCAGCTTCAGCACTTGTAGACTCGGGCGGGCGAGGCTGGTGGAAGGTACGCCCAGGCTGGGAAGCCCTTCGGTAACCAGGGCGTTGTCCAATGTTTGATTCCGGGTGGTCAGCAGGGCCCCGGGTCGCCAGTCGGGTGCGTCTCGCAGCAGGCGGGCCAGGTAGGCCGCCAGGTGCGTCTCGCGCTGCGCGCGCAAAACGATGAGAGAACCGTCGCCGGTCAAATCCTTTTCCACTACGACGGGTTCCGTAGCAGAGCCTGTTTCTTCCCCGAAAAGAGAGCCTTGGATAGGCATTGAGCTCACCTTGTCAGTACCACTCGCTGCACGCAACTTCCGCTGCCAGCAGCCAAGGTCATTACTTTTTAGTGGAGCTTCAGGTTCAGTAAGTGCGGAGACCGTATCTCCCAGCCCCTCAAGTGCCGTCAGTAGTCGACGAGTACCGGGCGAAAACAGTTGACGGGGTTCGTTGAGAAAAATGTGTAATCTTGAATGGCGGTCTTCGTTGAGGCTACTGAGCAGCAGGTTCAGCCGGTCGGCGGGTCCGGCGTAAAGATCCAGCTCGTTGTCATCTGCTAAAAGCAGGGCTTCCAGTTCGTGTAGTACCCGGATTCTGGCGGGGGTTTCCTCGGCCCCTTCGGCAGAAAGGGGGTAGCCAGCGTCGAGCAGTTCATCGCGTCGGCTCAATAATTCTTCTGCCGTGGCCAGCTCATCCGCCCGAAAGGCCGCCAGGTAAAAAGGCTCTTGATCGGCTGTCTTTAGGTACTGCACTAAAACCTGACGGTACTGCTCTGTACGCAGCGCTGTACGATTTACCGCCGGTGTACCTAGCGAGTAATAAGTTTCCAGGTAGCTCAATAGCCCGCCTGGAGACAAAATTTGACTATTGACAAGGTCCGCTGGCGCTGCGGGAAGAAGCTGCGGATCGCTAAAGGTGAGTCCTAAGTATATTTTCATGCCGCAGGAGTACGTAACGATTTACGACGAACTCATCAGGCAGGATAAATCGTCAATCAAATATCAGGATTATAGAGCACAAAGCGCCGCGCAGCAAATAATTTACCCGCCCATCTTAGCCTTCATCCGCTGCAACTGGCTCTCCCAGAGTGCGCGTTGGTCTTCCACCTCATCGTCGTCAGCAAAATCGGTGACGTATACAATAGTCTCACCAGTAACGGGGCTTTTGGTGATACTGAACTCCAGGAATTCGTCGTCGTCATCTGCATCCTCCCAGGCGAAGCGGACCATGACGCCCTCTTTGTCTTCAATGAGTTCGGCAATCTCAGCGGAGCCTTCCCACACGAAGGTGTAGGTTTGGTCATTAATATCTACCTCGTCACAAAACCAGCGCGTAAGACAAGCTGGATCCGTAAGGAATTGGTAAACTATATTGGGAGAAGCTCGGCAAATAAATTCCGAGGTAAACTTAACGCGTTCCATATCAGGGGATTGGGGTAATGATCGCGGCCAATTAAGCTAAATAAACTGAGACTACCAAAATTAGTTTATTTCCAAACCTATTGAGTGAATACGATGTTAGTGTAAGGGTATGCCAGTGGCAACTACGTTAAGGCCTTGATTTATAGGTAAACAAGTCTTAATTTTGCGCCCGCTTTCTAAAACGTTACTCCTACATGAGACAGCTTAAAATAACCAAGTCGATTACTAATCGCGAGAGTCAGTCGCTCGAAAAATACCTGCAAGAAATCGGTAAAGTCGATCTACTGACCCCTGAAGAGGAAGTCGATCTAGCCAAGCGGATCAAGCAGGGTGATCAGATTGCTTTGGAAAAACTGACTAAGGCCAACCTTCGCTTCGTCGTTTCGGTAGCTAAGCAGTACCAAAATCAGGGTCTTTCTCTGAGCGACCTCATCAATGAAGGCAACCTGGGCTTGATCAAAGCCGCCCAGCGCTTCGATGAGACTCGTGGTTTCAAGTTCATCTCCTACGCCGTTTGGTGGATTCGCCAATCCATCCTGCAAGCACTTGCTGAGCAGAGTCGTATCGTTCGTCTACCGCTGAATAAGGTCGGTAGCCTGAACAAGATCAACAAGGCCTTCTCTATGCTGGAGCAGCGCTATGAGCGCGAGCCGAGCAGTGAAGAACTCGCTGAGCAACTTGACATTGCCGCCGAAGAAGTAGAAACCACCCTCGGCGTTGCTGCCCGGCACGTATCCATGGATGCACCTTTCGTTGAAGGTGAAGACAACAGCCTACTCGATGTCCTGGCCAATACCGCTACGCCCGGCACCGACACCGCCCTGGAATACAAAGAATCTCTCCGTCGCGAAATCGATCGTAGCCTCGGCACGCTCACCGAACGGCAGTGTGACGTCATCAAGCTCTACTACGGCATCGGCGTAGAACACCCGATGAGCCTCGAGGACATCGGCGAAAAGTTTGGCCTAACCCGCGAGCGGGTCCGCCAGATTAAGGACAAAGCCATCAACAAACTTCGCGGCGCTAACCGCTCGAAGTTGCTGAAGAATTACCTGGGCAACTAAGTATAAACGCCTTCTACTTTTAGCAAAAACAGCCCCCGCTACGGATCGTAGCGGGGGCTGTTTTGTATCGTCGACTTCCGTCGACGAAAAGTATCATCTGCCGACTGACCGCCAGAGGCAGCCCTAAAGCGCACTCGACGGTGCAGGCCTAAATCGCCGCTGGAAAGATATTAACCGTCAGCGTACTCAGACTTAGAATATCGTTACCGTTCGACACGCTACCATTGAACTGGTAGCCACCATTACTCAGGTTGGGATAAGTCCCACTACACAAGCTCGTAGCATCAATGATGAAGTCCGGGTAGCTGGCGTCTACCGTAGCACAAACACTTTCTGCCAATGGAATAAACAGCCGGTCTCCGGGAATGATTCCATCGAAGATAACGGCCTGCCCCGGATTAGTACAGGTATAGCCGAAGCCACCCTGAATATCAAGCCAGGTCACTCCGCTTTCAGGGTCTTCGGCCATCAGCCGTATCTCCGCACGCTCGTTGGTATTGATGTTGATGGTAGCATCAAGGTCCGTAATCAACTGCAAAGAACTGATGGGCCCTGATGAGGTATTGGCAAAGGTTACGACCTGCCAGGTAATAACCGGCCCCGTTACGTCATTGGTATCCACTCGAACGGTTCCCGGAATATCTTCGCAGGGGTCGCAGGCACAGCTGAGCAGAACTAAAAAAGCGCCAAGAAGGCTGAGGATGGAGTTGGAATACGATTTCATAGTGTATGTATTTGCACCGGCTAAGATTCTCCGGTTTACTACTCTATATCATTCACCATCTATTTGTTACAGTACTGTCCCAATTAACGTGACCAGTTAAGAAGTAGCAGCTTCACCCCCCAATAAATCCAGTTTATGAACTTTTACGACCAAAACCATCAGAAAGACGGAACAATACACTACCTTCACACCAATTAGATTACAAATTGACCATCTTTAACCAAATTAACTACTTTCATGCGTATTACTTACTTTCTGTTGGCAGCCCTCTTCCTTGGAGCGACCAACAACTCCTTTGCTCAGGTTCTTGAACCTATTGCAGAAACACCGCTTGAGCTTAACGCGAAAAAAATTTTCACCAACACTACAACCGGTATCCCTGTCCTACAAACAGTAGCGGACTACATAGGAATGAGCCCAAAGGACGGGTCGATCCTCTGGACAGTTCCAAGAAATGCCGGTGCAGCTCTAACAGAGATGGCAGATAGTGAAAGCTCGAACGTGGATTTTGACGAAATCCCGAATACCCCCTTGGTCTTTGCCAGTGGGAACCTAATCA
Organism: uncultured Lewinella sp.; assembly: GCA_938021455.1. Lineage (GTDB taxonomy): Bacteria > Bacteroidota > Bacteroidia > Chitinophagales > Saprospiraceae > Neolewinella. The sequence continues at coordinate 4,416 of CALIGP010000058.1, forward strand.
ATGTGATCAACGGGGAATTGATCATCAACGGCGAGGAAAACGACTTACGCCGACTTAGGAGCTATTATGTTCTTCCCGATCAGGACCTGATTCTGATGGAGATTGCGGGGAAAGGCGCCATCTATCTTTATGCCGTCGACCCTTTCGAGAATGTCCAGAAGTGGGGAGTTCAGCTAAGAGAAGCATCTGGTCTTTCCATGAGTATTTCAGAAGGTAATTCGACTTTTTCAACCGAAGAGCTAAAGCCTCAGTTGAATGCTGCGGGAAACCTAATTTATGACAATGGTAAATATCTTGCTCTCATCGACATGAAAACAGGTGAGCTCAAATGGAACGAAAAAATTAATGCTGGCTACATCTTCACCAATAAGAAAGGTGACCGAATGGTTATTGCAGAGGCACGCGGCGCGGGCCTCGGAAGCATGATGGCTTCCGTTCCTGGTGCAGGAGGTACTACCGGCGGTGGCAGCAAGAAATTTGGCAAGAAGTTGCACCTTATTGACACTGAAACTGGTCAAAGTATCTGGAAGAAGGAAAAGAAGCTTGATGGGAACGTCCTTTATGTCTCTCCCTATGAAGAGGGTTTCATGGTCGTACATGATGAGGGTATGAATATTTATTCCTTCGATGATCCAAAGGGAGATGGCCGCTGGAAAAAAGACTATTCTGAAAAAGGCGTTTCTAACGTAGAAAGTGTAGACGAAGGTCTAATGGTGTACTTTAAAAGCAAGCGAATGCTCATTGACCCGGTTTCGGGGGATGAAAAATGGAAAAAGGCGGAGAAACTAGAAAAGGAACCTAAAGGTTTCCTCTGGGGCCTAGTTGACGTAACGCCTGATGTACGTCAAATCGGTCAGCACGAAGTAACCTTCAACAATAGCTATATCACTGTTGGTCGTGGAAAGAGGTACAGCTATACATGGATCTTGGAAGAAGAGGATCGAGTCGTGGTCGTCATCCCAGAACCAACGGAAGGAAACCGGATTGGTAAGCCGCGTTTTATCGCTACGGCCATTGAGCTTGGTGGTGAAACGGTAACATCAAAGAAAATTAACTTCGGCATCAAAAAAGGACTGGCTGCGTTTGACAAAACGGACGGTGGATACTTCTTCTATAATGACCGGGGCTACGTGCTTATGAAGTATGTTACCGGAGATGGATTCGTTGAAATAAAAGATGAGTGGTACCCAGACCCCACCGCTACACTTCGCACACTTACTGCCATTGCAACTGCTGCTGGCAGCATGACCTACGCTGGTGCGCAGACGGCGAATATGGTTACCTCCCCAGCTTCTTCGGGGAGTGTGAGCAGCTACCAGAACCGTATGTCCGCTATGAACGAAGCATCTGATGCAAGCTTCGACTTTGCGACTAACCGCAAGATAAACGGCCGCATTGACGATAATTTCGCCTTTTTCTTTGCACGTGATGGCAAAGAAGGTGCAACACTTTTCAAAGTGGATAAAAACACCGGAGAAGAAGTTAATAAGTTCCGCTTTGATGATCTAACTCCCCTCTATGAAATTGACTACGTAAACGGCCGACTCTACTATCAAGCCAATAACACCTTCAAAATCTTCTTACTCGAGTAGACGATCTCAGAAGCAAATGATTCGTAAGATTACGGGCGCTGTATTTCATCACTGAAATACAGCGCCCGTTTTGGGTTAGGTCCAGACCTACCGCTCTACCTTCTACGATTCTACCGCCTACTCTCTACCAATTTACTGTCTACAATCTACCTTTACCCCATGCTCACCCTCGAAGATTTCAAGATCACCCGCCGCTACCCTACTCATTGGGGAGACATGGACAAGGCCCAACACATCAACAACCTCATTTATCTGCGTTGGGCGGAGACCATTCGCGTCGTTTATTTCGACGCCATGGGAATGAACACCAGCTTTGCCCCGGGCGACATCGGCCCGATATTAGCCTGGCAGGACGCGAAATACATCTTCCCGATGACCCACCCCGACGTAGCCATCCTCGGCGTACGAACAATCGAATTGATGCCCGACCGATTTCTGATGGAAACAGCCATCTTCTCAGAAAAACACGATCGCATCGCCGCTATCACCAAGCAAATCATCGTTCCCTACGACTACGATAAACTGACTAAAGCTCCCATGCCGGATGCCTGGGTCGCTGGCATTAATAAATTGAACGCTTAATGGATCATCGTAAAAAAAGCATGGAGGAACTCGCCCGGCTTTCCCCCGAGGCTTTTCGTGAGGCCAAGAAGAAACCAGTCTCTATTTTATTAGACGACATCCGCTCGGCGAACAACGTTGGCAGCATCTTCCGCACTGCAGATGGCTTCGCACTCGAACACGTTTACCTCTGCGGCATCACCGCTACCCCACCCCATCGGGACATTCTGAAGACCGCTCTGGGAGCTACCGAATCTGTAAGTTGGAGCCACCACGAAGATGCAGAACTACTAGTCAAGGAGTTGCGGGGCGCCGGAGCGCAGGTGCAATGTTTGGAACAAACGGAGCAAAGTACGCTCCTCCGGGATTTCGTTGCGCCAGCAGCGCAACCCCTCGTCATTGTCGTTGGCAACGAAGTCAATGGCGTATCCCAATCTGTCATCGATGCCTCCGATGGCACCATTGAGATCGAGCAGTTCGGAACGAAGCACAGCTTGAATGTAGCGGTAGCGACGGGCATGGTGATCTGGCGGGCCTGTTCCGGGACTAATTGATGTAAGCAGATCGAATATGCTCACTAAGTTTTCAAAATCCTACCCAGATGTCTTGATGGCCCTCCTCCTTCAAAAACGATAACTTCATCAGCTTCGCCCGCCCCTCCTCTCGATTTTTCTATTTTTGTCCCATGAGTGGCTCCCTTTCCTTACTGACTATCATAATTCTAGGTTTTGGAATTCTGATCTTAGCCACTAAAAAAGGGAAACGCCGGGCAGACTACCTCCTACTCCTCTGGTTTGCCATCTTCCTTATCCACCTCGTTACCATAAATCAGCTGACCAGGTTACCGAAGTGGTGGTTTGCGTTAAACACGGCGGTCACTTTTCTTCACGGCCCGCTTTTTTACGCCTACGTGATTAGCTTGCAGAAGGATAAAAAGCTAGCCACTTCAGCTACAATACTTCTTGGCGCAGCGCTACTTTTTGGTAGTGTACTATCACTCTTGGCTCAACCGGTTCCCTTTATCGTCAATGTCATTGTCGTAGGGGTTTTCGCTTTCCTAACTAGTCGAATTTTATGGCAACGAGAGCCTGGAACTAAGGATTTTTCACCGGCCATTCTGAACTGGTTACGCTTTCTTTTATTGGGTATGACAATCTTACTCCTTATCCCACTGGCCCAGCTAATCATAACCCCTACCTGGCTACAACAAAGTAACAACCTTATTGGCACCGTCTTCTACTGTGTGTTCATCCTCGTACTGACGTTTTGGGGGATAAGAGTTGCCCCGGTATTGGTTGCCGAAATGACTAGTATATCTCCCCCATTCCATGAGCCAGCACCTCCAAAACCCCGCTACCACCAATCAACCCTTAGCGAGGAGCAGCGACAATCAATTTTCCAACGACTAGAGACGGTCATGAAGGATGATCTTTTATATCTCGA
>CALIGP010000059.1 GCA_938021455.1 uncultured Lewinella sp.
AGACATTGTTGAGGTTCGTGATCAGGGCCTTGACTTTTTTGAGCGTAACCGTAACACGATCATCTACGGTGCCCTCCTGATTGGTGCACTCATTGCTGCTTACTTCATTTACCAGACTTTCGTCAAGCAACCCGCTGAACGCAACGCCGCTGCTTCTATGGAGCAAGCTCAGGTGCAGTTTGAACGGGACAGCTTTAGCCTCGCGCTAGCTAACCCAGGCCAGGGTGGCATGGGTTTCCTTGACATCATCGAAGAGTACGGTAGCACAGAAGCTGGCAATCTGGCCAACTACTACGCAGCCGTTAGTTACCTCAACCTCGGTCAGTACGAGGCAGCACTTACTTTCGCAAAAGACTTCAGTGCTGAAGGCCAGCTGCTCCCTGCCATGAAATATGGCATCATCGGTGATTCGGAAAGTGAACTGGGCAATACAGACGCTGCCATCAGTGCCTACGAAAGTGCCATCAGCGCCGCTGGCGAAAACTTCGTCACGGGTGGTTATTACCTCAACAAGCTTGGCCTGCTCCTGCGCAGCCAGGGCCGCACGGATGATGCGCTCGCTGCTTTCCGCCGCCTTAAGACCGACTTCGGTCAGAGCCCGGAAGCCGCTTCTGCTGATAAGTACATCACGATGCTGGAAATGGCACAGTAAGATTTACGGACCTTTTTTAGAAAGGGAAACATGAGTCATCCCTAATTTTTGGGTGAGATGACCATGTATCCTGGCAAAGAAGAGGTTTTTAGCGATCAGCGGACAGCATTCAGGCAAGACAGCTCTGAATGCTGTCCGCTGATCGCTTTTTTATGCCAACCAAACTGGGTACAGGGGAGAAAATACAGGAAATGTTGCCCAAACTCCGGGATGACTCATGTTTTTTCTGTCGGTAAAGAGTAATTCGATTGGTTACTTCTAACTTATGAAACAAGAAGCCAGCACAAGGAGTGTTAGCTCAATGATGAGTTTTCACACTGTTCTTGTTACCCTGCTTTGACTTTGTACTGAAAGGTGTTACCTACGGACTTCCCATCGAAGTGAATGCTGATAAGGTGCCCCTTTATGCCAGAAATAGTATGGCTGCGTGTTTCTCGCTTATTGCTTTTCTGAGAATTGACTTCGTTAAACCAGCCTGTTTTTAGCTTGGTATACACTCCATCTCTGTTCACTTTGCAGATGACATAGCTGGTTTTTCCTTTGCCGTCAAGTTCTTTAATCTCAATCGTTAGGCTCTTACTTTTAGATGGGGTTGAACTGATGTACATTCGGCCACCGCTGGATACCAAACGCCCTTGTTCCCATTTGCCAAAGTTGAGGCGACGCGGACCGATGGTCGCCCAAGAGGAAGATTTACGGTTCCAAAACTTAACCATCTGGTCTGTCAAGTACAAATAGGTGGCAGGGTTGGATAGGCATTGAGGATAATTATTCGGGTTACAGCCTTTTGCTTTCAACACCCGGGATATTTCACGATTAAGATCAGACACCACACTGGGGGCTGATTTACAACTTTGGGTATGTGCTAAGCCAAAGCAGAAAAAAAGAAGTAAAGGAGTAAATAAGAATCTCATAGTTGTTGGATTTGAATGAATGTGAAAACTCTAGTTTACGAGGCACTAATTTCTTTGTCGGGTTTTACTTCGCCTTTTATCAATTAGTGGTGCGGCAATGTCGTCGATTAAGATATCCAGCCAATTACGTTTAGTCGCTTTGCCCGAACGTGTGTTCCTGGTATTGGGACTATTGTTTTGTCGCATCAGCTGTTGTTGTTCGGGGGACAGGATTGTAGAAATCCGAGCACGTAGGGCCCGGCGGCGGGCTCTTTTCGCTTGTGGTGAGTCGGGCTTCGGTGCAGTGCTAAACTCCAGTAGTATGGCTTCTACCTGAGGTAGTTGCTCATTGCTTAGTTGAAGTTTAGCTGCAATTTGAGCCAGCTTATTCCCGAGTGTTGACGTGGCGGGAACATTAGTAGTCGTTACCTCCTTCTCGTAGCTTTCCTCTTCCTGTGCAAGCAGGAGAGGAAAGCTACTGATGAAGAGGAGGCCTATCAATAATAAGCGCATCGATTATCTAGTTTCGCTTCTTGATTATGATTACCTCGTCGCCAAACTCCTCAATGAATGCCTTAAGGATAGATCTGCGCTCTTGCTCATCCCGCTTATCACGATAATGGGTTTTTACTTTTCTTTGCTGAGCGGGGTTCAAGCATTCCAGCAATGCTTTTTGAAAAGCTGCCAACCGCTTTTTTAGCTGTGCTTTATTGTTGGGCGGATTGTTCCGATTGGCGGCACAAAACTTTTCTGCTTTTTCTTTGAGGCACTTCATCTGTGGGTAGTCCAGATCCAGGTGCTTATCAAGGGTGGAGAGGTGTTTTTTGGCTACGTCAGCGCAGGGGTTGGAGCCCGCTTGAGCGGAGGCCGAAACGGCCAGGGCACAAACAATTAGACAGGAGAGAATTATTCGAGAAAGCATATCGGAATGATTGGGTTAATACCTTTTTAATAAAGGCAGGGTTAATGAAAATTCGAATTAGGGACGGCGAACCAAGCGGGAATCCATAACGCCAGGGATTTTTTTCTTAAATTCGTTAGTGATAACGCTTATTTAATTTGGTTTTTTCTTTGGCTCTATCCACATCCCTTTCTACACATTTACCTCTTTAGTATGCAATCAGCCACGGACCTGGAGCTGGTGGCGGCCTTCTGTGAACAAGACGAAAGGCAGGCATTAGGCATCCTGTATCAACGGTACGGGCATTTAGTGGTAGGTCTTTGCTTAGACTACCTGAAGGACCGCGAAGCGGCCAAAGACGCTACTATGGACGTCTTTGAAAAAGTGACCTTAAAAGTTTGTAACCAACCCATCGAGACCTTCCGGGCCTGGCTGTTTTATACCAGCAGGAACCATTGCATTGATCTTTTACGCAAGAAAATCAGGCAGCGGGAGCGGGAAAGTAAAATTTCGACGGAGCTGGTTGTGGAATCTGTTGATGCTGACCGTCCCTTAAGTGAAGAACGGCTAACGATGTTGCCCGATGCGCTGGCGAAGTTGCCGGCGGAGCAGGCACGTTGCGTGAAGTTGTTTTACCTCAACGGGAAATCCTATAATGACGTGGCCGAAGCCACGGGGTATGATCTGAAGAAGGTAAAGAGCTACTTGCAAAACGGCCGCCGTAACCTTCGTATTAATCTCGAAAAAATGGCGCATGAGCAATCAGAATAAGCAAGACCGGGAACGATGGGTCCGGGGAGAGCAATCTCCCGAGAGGGATGATTTTGGGCGGTCCGCAGATCGTGGCCGCGAAGAATTAGCCTCCACTACCGAAGCGGCAGACTTGATGAAAGAGCTTGACCTGGCCTTTGCGGCTAAGTTTGGTGACCTCGATAAAAAAGAGGGCACTTCGACTAGCCCAGAAGGCGGCGCAGACGCAGGTGCAGGGAAAGAATTGAAGAGCAGTGGTGGAGCAACCGTCCGCCGACTCAGCCGACTATACGCCGTAGCTGCCGCTATCCTTTTACTGATTGCCGCTGGCTCCTGGTGGCTCAGCCATCAGCCAGCAACGGACTACGAAACACTCTACGCTGAAGCCTTTACGCCCTATGCCAATGAGCTGGGCAGCCGCACTATGGGCGGCGAAGACAGCCCCGCCTCACTAGACGAAAAACTGGCTGCGGCCAGCCTCGCCTACGATCGCCGCAATTATGCGGCGGCTGCAACCGCCTTTGCCGATTACCTCGCCGCTGCACCTGCGGCCGCGCCAAAATCCGCCCAACTCTACTACGGCATCAGCCTCCTCGGTGCCAACAAAGCCGAGGAAGCTATCCCAGTCTTTGAAGAACTCGCTAATAACAACGCCAGCTACCGCGACACTGCACGCTGGTACCAGGCGCTTGCGCTGATACGCAGTCAGCAACCGGATGCCGCCCGGCAAATACTCACGACTATTTCTTCTTCCTCTTCATCCCCATTTGCTCAACGCGCAAACACACTTCTTAAGGCCATGCAGTAGCCGAAAAATATCAATGCTATGAAACGTTTAATTCTTCTTTCTCTGTTGAGCTGTTTTTCGCTCTTCCTCTCCGCTCAGGAACCCGATCCCATCGAGAGTCACTACATTCCGATCTATCAAGACTACGAGGAAAAGCTCGAATCCCTCGGCTACCCCGTTGGGCGTGCCGGTAATGCGGCCTACGTCCCCGGTCAGTATGTACTGAAATACCTGGGGGCGAATGCAGCCGCTGACTTCCAGGCCGACTTTACCAAACTAAAACGCCGTTTCGGTGCCCGTAACGTCTCTCTGGTTGGAGAATGTGGCTGCTCCGACGAGTTTCAGCTCTACAACGTCCACCTGAAAAACGTAGGCGGAGAAGAAAGAGGCAAAGCCGGAAAAAACAAAGTGGCTCAGGCCATTGGCCAGGAAGAAGTAGAACCTAACTTCTACGTTGTTCCGGAACTGGACCAACTAAAGAACAACCCGGATTTCAACCAGCTACCGCCTAACTTCAAGGTCATTCCCAGTACGAATAGAAATAAGCCCGTTACCATCGCTCTTCTGGACAGTGGCATTGACCCTTACTTCCAACACCCGCAAACCACCAACGGTATGGCCCCGCTTTACCTTTGGGAAAACGAGGAGGACGACCAGGACGATCCCTTCTGCTACGAAGACGATATTTTTGGCTGGGACTTCATCAACGAAGACAATGCTCCGATCGATGACCACTCTCACGGTACGCACATCGCCAGTCGCATCGCCCAACAGCTCAAAAACAACGCGCCAGATGTGAACTACCGCTTCATGTCTTTAAAAATGCTGGATCACGACGGGGTCGGCACAACCTTCCACGCCAGTTGTGCCGTACTCTATGCGGCTCACCACCAGGCAGACGTTATCAACGCCAGCTGGGGCTTCTACGGAGAAGCGGACAACATCCTGCGGGAAGCTTTTAAATACGCTGAATCCCGGGGTGTAGCCACTATGAACTCTGCTGGCAATTACCGCCGCGACCTCAGTAGTACGCGCCACTATCCTTCTGAATTTGCCCTGGAGACGAATCCCATCCATAGTATTCTATTCGTTTCGGCTACCCGAACGGGGACGCTATTGTGGCCATTGACTAACTTCCGGTCTAATCCTGGTACTCCTGGTATGGATTTCATAGCGGCCCCCGGAGGAAACCTACTTGGGCTGGTGCCTAACCACATGGGCTTCAATAATAACGTAGCCCGCAAGCGAGGTACTTCAATTGCCGTACCCTTTGCCTCTGCCCTGGCGGCGCACTACCGCCACCTTCACCCCAATGCCGGGCCAGTTACCCTCCGCAACGTGTTAATGGCTACCATCGAAGCCCAAGGCGCTGGCGGGACGGTGAACTATAATGGGCAGGTATTACCTTACAAGGTGTTTAACTGGGTTATTCTTCCGTAGGTGTGTATAACAATGGTCCGCTACGATTTTAGGCCTAAACAAAAAAGAGCAAGCCCTTACCTTCTAGATTCTCACACCTCCAAGAATGACTTGCTCTACGAAAATCGAAATTGTCGCGTCCCAAATATTGCAAAACCTATCCATAACTGGGGCATGGCGGACACGTTTCTTGCTACATCTATTTGATTTTTGGCCTGCGTTACTGGGCCGCTATAACTTTATCAACCTTGGCCGCCAGGGCGATTTCGTTGAATTTACCTATCGTAAGCACTTCGATCAACCCTTTGATTGGCTAGTGTTTAACCTTGCCCTTGTCAACAATCATTCTAGTGAAGACCTCATCATTGGCCTAGACCCTTACTATATTCCCAAAGCAGGTAAGCACACCGCAGGTGTTGGTCGTTTTCACTCGGGTAAAGCACGGCGACGTTTGCCAGCAGCATAAACTAAAGGGTCTATGAACCGAAAAAGAATTTTCTCTACCAAACACTTACCTCCAAATAACTTTAGCTTAGGTGTTTTCAGCCTGTTCTTTGCAGGCTTGCTTTTGCTGAACCTGGCGGCCTGTGCAAAACCCCTTGAAAAATCGGATGGGAATAATGGGGATGCCATCGCTGAGGATGGTTTGATTGAAAGCGCGATAGATCTCACGGATAAAACCATTGGCTACTGTACACCATCTCTGAACGCGCCTTACTACCAGGCTTTGCTAAAAAGCATCAAGGAGACGACGGAAAGTAACGGAATGACGTTCCTTTCTGCGGATGGTCAGGACGATATTAATAAACAAGTTTCCGCAGTAGAAGACTTGATCACAAGGGGGGTAGATGCTCTGTTGTTAAATCCGAAAGACCCGGATGCTCTGGTGGGGGTTACAAAGCTGGCCAAAGCAGCGGGAATTCCTGTTTTCATTATCGATAGCTCTATTGATCCTTCTGCGGAATACGTTACCACCGTTCAGTCCAACAACCTAGCGAACGGTGCATTAGCGGGGGAGTGGCTAGCCGAAAAATTTGGTAAGAAGCCGATGAGGATGGCACTTCTAAGTGGTAACGCTGGCAACCCCGTAGGCAGAACCCGTAAACAAGGCCTATTGCAAGGTATCACCGAAGAGCAATTAAGGAGCTTAGGGTACATAGATATGGACATAAAAACGCAAGCTTACACAGATTGGTCCTACGCCGGCGGCTTAAAGGCGATGGAAGATATATTGGTCGCACATCCAGACATAAATGTCGTTATCACCGAATCTGATGTTTGTGTCTTAGGCGCGATAAAAGCGATTGCGCAAGCGGGGAAAACGGATGACATCTTAATCGTTGCCGCGGCGGATGGGCAAAAAGAAGCCATCAAGTACATCATGGATACTGATTTTTACGGTTGTACGGCGATGAACAGTCCCGTGCAGATTGGCAAAAATGCCGTTAACTACGCGGTTCAATACCTGAACGGGAAAACGGACTTCCCCAAAACGTCCTTCACTCCTCCATTGCTCATTACCAAGAAAAACGCTGCGGAGTATTACAACCCTGCGGCTTTGTTTTAGAGCGTATCTTAATTGGAAACTTCTGTTGAAATGCAAAATTCTACGAGTGAATACAGGCTGGAGATGTCTGGAATATCAAAGCGTTTTGGCGTCGTTTCGGTGCTGGAAAATGTCAACCTTAAAGTGAAGCATGGGGAAATTCACGCCTTGCTGGGCGAGAATGGTGCGGGAAAATCCACCCTGATGAAGATCTTGAGCGGTGTGCACCAGAAGGATGCCGGGCGGGTGGTACTCAATGGTAAAGAAATTGCCCCAAAGAACACGCACGACGGTCAGGTTTTAGGAATAAATGTGGTCTATCAGGAATTATCCCTGGTCAATGATCTGTCGGTCGCCGAAAATATTTATTTGCACAAGCTTGGTGCCAGTAAATTCTGGATGAACTGGAAGAAAATTAATAAGGATGCGCAAGAATTGATTGATTCCCTGGGCTTTAAAATTGACGCTACGGCTAAAGTGAGGGATCTAAGTATTGTACAAAAACAAGTGGTTGAAATTGCCAAGGCGATTTCTGAAGACACCGAAATACTGGTCTTAGATGAGCCCACCACCGTGTTTGACCCTACAGACACGCAGAAGCTTTTTGACAATTTATTCAAGCTAAAGGAAAGGGGCATCTCGATAATTTACATCTCCCATCACCTGGAAGAAATTTTCAAGATTGCCGACACGGTTACGGTATTAAGAGATGGAGTTGATACGGGAAGCATCCCCGTTAAAGAAACAGATACGGATGGTGTTATCCAGCTGATGATTGGTAGAAAGCTGGAAGATTTGTATCCGGAAAGAAATTCAACCCTTGGTGGGGCACCGATATTTGAGGTAAAAAATCTTTCCGCAAAAGATACGCTGGTTCACGATGTCTCTTTTGCCGTCAGGCCCGGAGAAGTGCTGGGCATTGCAGGTCTGGGAGGAAGCGGGAGAACAGAAACGGCTAAACTGATCTTTGGCGCAGACCGGAAAAAATCGGGCCAGATTTTTCTGAATGGAGAAGAAATAGCTACCAGGTCACCGTCCGAAGCTGTAGACCATAACATTGGCCTCGTGTCTGAAAACAGGAAAGAGGAAGGGGTTTTTCTACCACTATCCATTCAGAAAAACATCAGCGTAACTGACTTCTCGGCCATTTCAGGAAAGTTTGGCTTCATTAATGCGGAGAACGAGAGCAAAAACGTCAACAACCTGATTGAGAAATTAAACATAAAAACCCCCAGTGCGGAGGTGCCCGTTAAAAACTTGAGCGGCGGCAACCAGCAAAAGGTTGCCCTGGCGAAATGGCTCAGTATTGACAGCAAGGTCATTCTCATTGACGAGCCTACGCGTGGTGTTGACGTAGGTGCGAAAGTGGAGATTTACAGCCTCATCAATGAAGTCGCCCAAAACGGCGTCGGCGTAATTGTGATTTCTTCAGACATGCCAGAAATTATGGGCATCGCAGATCGAATCCTGGTCATGCATGAAGGCACGATATACGGTGAACTGTCTAAAGAAGAGTTCACTGAAGAAAACATACTGCGCTTCGCCATTGGCGAACCGTTGAAAAAATAATTCGAAAATTTACAAGCAATGGCTTCAAGCTCAAAGGAACAACTAAGCAGTCCGGGAGGGATTCTTCCGTTTTTGATAAAGTACAATACGGTATTCATCTTCGTTTTACTCGTTGTGTTTTCGGCCTTTATTTCTGATGTTTTTTTCACTTCCGTCAACCTGAGCAACCTGCTGAAGCAAGTATCCGGAATAGGTATCATCAGTATTGGTATGCTGATCGTGATTCTTACGGGTGGAATTGATTTGTCCGTAGGCTCCATGATCGCGTTACTAGCGGTAGCTTTTGCACTGCTGGTGAATATTTTTGCTTTACCGCTGGCCATCTTAATGACGATAGCCATTGGTTTTAGCTTAGGGAGCGTATCCGGATATCTGGTAGCCTATCAGAAAATGGCACCGTTTATTGCGACGCTGGCACTGATGACCGTTGCGCGAGGCTTGGCATTTATCTATTCTAAGGGCTCACCGATTACCTTCGACACCTACGGCGGTTTGTACATGTCAAATTTTGCCAATAACTCCTTTTTGGGCATCCCCAACATTGCCATCGTTTTTTTCATTATCGTAATTCTGGCCATGATCATGCTTCGCTATAATGTCTTTGGCCGGGTAATCATCGCCATTGGAAGTAACGAAGAAGCTTCTCGCCTGTCGGGCCTCAAAGTAAATAAATACAAGTTCCTGGTGTATGCAATTTCAGGCGCCTTAGCGGCCATTGCCGCCATCATTGTGGCCTCAAGAACCAATCTAGGCTCTCCTAACATGGGCATGGCCTGGGAGCTGGATGCCATTGCTGCGGTCGTTATTGGGGGAGCCAGTTTAAGTGGTGGCAGAGGGACGGCTATAAACACCTTAATGGGCGTATTAATATTAGGCTTGATCAGTAATATCCTGAACTTACTAAATGTACCTTCTTATCCACAGCAGGTAGTAAAGGGGGCGATCATCATATTTGCTGTTTTGTTGCAGCGGTTTGAAAATAAGTAGTCCCCTACTTCCGCCGCCGCTTCCGTTTCCCCACGCCATGCTTCCTAAGCTTCGTCGCTTCACTGGCCACGTACAGCCAGCGCTCATCGTAAAAATCAACCGCCTCGAACTGGGTGGGCCAGAACCAGGCGAGGTTACGGCGGTGTAGCCGGCCGCGGAGAAACTTCCCGCCGGGATAATCGATGAGGGTAATGAGGGAAGCCGCGCCGCTGGGCCAGAAGCCGCCCAGCATTTTGAAGTTATAAGCGGTGAGGACTAGCTGGTGGCGAACCGTGTCCAGGGCCGCAGCGGTGACAACGCGGCGGGGGAGGTATAAACTGTCGATCAACTCCGCCTCGTAGCTGCCGGGCTGCGCCGGCAGCCGGTAGTGGTAGGTGTAGAAACGGCCCTTGCCAAAAAGCTGGTCTTTGGTAAACAGGTGGAGGTAGCCCCCCTGAAAGACCATCGCTTCACAGTTGTAATTGCCGGGCTGATCACGCCCGCCGCCGTCCTGACCGGGGTAGGTGAAGCGGATAGCAGACGTTTTACCCGTAGCGGGATCAAAACGATATATCTGGTGTTCTTTTTGCCGGCCGGCGTTATTGCCGAAGTCGCCGAGGTAGTAGTTGCCGGCGCCGTCTACCGTCAGGTCTTCGTAGTCGAAGGCGGGGGCGGAGAGGGTATCCTGGGCCAGGAGTTGGCCGGTTTTGTCCGTCGTGTAGAGGTAGGGGCCGTCTCCGCTATCATTGTGCCAGACGAAGCGGTCTCCGCTGATGGCCAGTCCCGAAGCCTCGGCCAGCTCTGGTCCCAGACGGATGGTTTTGGGTGGGTAGGTCGCACAGGAGAACATTGCAAGGAATAAGCAAAGGGGAAGAAGACGAAGAATCATGGGGCAAAGGTATTGACTTGCAGCGATCGTTCCTTGCTCTTTAACCTCCCCTTGCACCCGCGTTTGCGCCCCCACTAAGCTTGCCGAAGTGCCCCCAAAATCACCCTTCCAGGAAAAATGTTACTGATTAAGAACCATTTACCCCCGAAAAAGCGTTAATTTAGTATCAACTAACGTCCTCTTACCTTGGTAGCTACCAGTAAATTACTCGAACGCGTCGTCCATGTGATCTCGGATTTTCCCTCTCCTGAGCAGGTGATGTCTTTGCGTGCGACGCAGGAAGAGGAGTCGCGCCTGGATCAACTAGAGGCAAAAAACGCCGCCGGCACGCTCACTATTTCCGAAAGATTGGAGCTCGAGCACTACCTGATTGCCGAGCACATGGTCAGAATGGCCAAAACCAATGCGTTCAGCCGCTTGAAGGGCGCGTGAGTAAGACCTACATACCTCAGATCTTAAGAAGGCAAATTCGCGCTGCCGCCAGCGAATGCTGCGAATACTGCCTGGTGCCCGAAGCGATGGCTTTTGCCAGCTTCCACATTGATCACATCATCAGCGAAAAACAAGGCGGAGCAACCTCCTATCCTAATCTAGCCCTCGCCTGCCGCCCCTGCAATATCAGCAAAGGCGCCAGCATCGTCGCGTATTCCGGCGAATGGGACGAATTCACCCGCCTTTACCATCCCCGGCAAGACGCCTGGGCGGACCACTTCGAGTTGCTCGAATCCGGTCTCATCAAACCCCTCAGCCGTATCGCCTTTGGCACCTTACAAATTATGGGCATTAATGACGATGCACGGGTGATCGAACGGGGATCTTTGCTGGATCGGGGGATTATAGTTTTGTAGAAGGTAGTGTGGTAGTCGGTAGTGCGGTAGACGGTAGAAAGCCTACAATTCTACCGACTACCGTCTACAAAACTACCGTCTACATCGCCGCCGCTTCCACCGCTTTCCATACCCGCAGCACATTGCCCGAACACATCTTCTTGATGTCTTCATCGGAGTAGCCGCGTTTGAGGAGGGTGTAGATGAGGTTGGGGTAGTCCGCCACGTCCTTCAGGCCGGTGGGCAGAGAATCGCCAACGCCGTCAAAGTCGGAGCCGAAGCCAACGTGGTCTACGCCGGCCAGTTCTACGACACGATCGATGTGATCGGCGACCATTTCGAGGTCGGAATAAAGCGTGGGAAACTCTTCCTGGAAAGCTTCCTGCATTTCGTCAGTGCCTTCGTCGCCATATTTCATGTCTTTAGCGGCCAGTCGTTCCATAAAGACGCCGCGCAGGCTGTCTTGCCGGCTTCGCAGCACACCATCGAGGAAAGTCGAGCCGAAGTTGATCTGGATGACGCCACCTTCTTCACCTAAACGCTTGATCATATCGTCGTCCATATTCCGCTCAAAATCAGGGGTGAAGTACCGGACGCTGGAGTGGCTGGCGATCATGGGTACATCGGTCATTTCCACTACTTGCCAGAAGGTTTTATCGCTTACGTGGCTGATGTCGACCATGATCCCAACGCGATTCATTTCCTTGACAACGTCGCGGCCAAAATCACTCAGGCCGCCGTGGGTACCCGTGGTGTCGTAGCTGCTGTCACAGATCAGGTTATCCTTGGCGTGGGTCAGGGTGATGTAGCGAATACCTTTGTCGTAGTACTCCTGCACCCGTTCGATTTTGTCTTCGATCGGGCTACCATTCTCCATACCCATGGGCAGGCTCATCACGCCATCTTCGAAGTTTTGCAGCAGCTGCTTGGTGCTGGTGGTAATGCGAAATTTAT
The DNA here is from genome assembly GCA_938021455.1 of uncultured Lewinella sp. GTDB lineage: Bacteria > Bacteroidota > Bacteroidia > Chitinophagales > Saprospiraceae > Neolewinella. The sequence continues at coordinate 12,154 of CALIGP010000059.1, forward strand.
CGGGGTGGGCATCGGCGATACCCTTGACCATATTGATCAGCGTGTCTGCCAGAGCGGGGCTTTCGCCGGGCTCTTTTTGGAGGCCGCTAGGGATATAGATGGACATAAAGGGTGCGTCCAGACCTCCTTCCACGGCGCGGACGTAATCGAAGTCCCCGGCGTCGGTTTCGATGGGGATACCGAGGTATTC
>CALIGP010000060.1 GCA_938021455.1 uncultured Lewinella sp.
GCTTGCGGCAGCTGCTGACGGATTCGCCGCGTGACTACGGCCAGCTCGTCATGAGTGCTAAAACCATCCTGCTATGAGCTACGACAAGACAATGGAGGAGTTCCTAGTTTCTGCCCGAGAATTACCCGTGGAGTTCTCGTATAATGAGGTTGAATTTCTATTCCTTAACCCCACTCCCCCACCCCCGGCCCGGCCGTGGTGGCAAGGGGGGGCGATGAAATTCTTGCTCATGCCTACCTTATTAATTTCCCTTTTAGCCTTACTCTTGCCTACGCAGACGGACGGAACGGATCACCCATTATCTGCTTTTCCGGTCCAGGAAGAAACACCGGCCATTTCTGTCATCGAGGCTTTGCCTTCCAGCAATCAGCTGTTGGCGCTGGAGCGGCCGGAGATGGAAATTATTTCACCGGAAGTTTTACCCCCTCCTCCAAAAGCATTCCTTGGACCTGCGGCCGCGCCCCTAAGATTCCTTGAACAATCGAAAGGCCCCGGTCTCTCTACTACTCCAGCCCAGAAGCCTACTTTCAGGGCGAGGGATGTCACCTTACCCGTACCACTTTTCACCGGCAGCTGGAAACATTGGAAACGCTCCAACGATGTTGTTGAGTTGAGCTTCACCATCACCGAAGGTAGTAGTGAGCATGTTTATGGCTCTGCGGCAACACTAACTCAAGCCGAGTTGCAAATCCTCAAAGACGAATCGGAAGTAACGATCAAACGAGCGGCCGGAAGCCTGATCCTGAGCGGAGGCAAACGAAAGGGTAATTTTGAATTCACCCCCAACAACACCTTCCGTACTCGCCTGAACGACGCTGGAATGGGAGACGCTATCGCCCCGAGAGACGCCTTAAGTCAGAAAAAAATCCTCAGTCCGTTAATCACGTTTATGTCCATAACCAGTTCTTCCGCCAGCCCGGAACGGCAAAAAGACATACTCTGGCTGGAGTACTTTCTGGCCGATATTGACGAAGAGTACATTAAGCTCTTACGGGAATATGGTTACACAGAAGCGGAACTGAGTGAACTTTGGCGACTGGCTCATAACGGTACCCGGCGGGTGCAGCTAAGCCAGTGGCTTTCATTAGCAAAAGACTTTTTCAGCCATCAGCTTACTATTACCCAACTCGTTTCACTGGGTCATCCCGAGCATAACCTCAACATCCGGGAGCAGTATGGCAACCCTCCGTACACCTACGAGGAATTTAAGGCGTCGCAACAAGCCCTCTTCCCTCAACTATCGATGATTCAGGAAGTACCCATGATCCCGGAAGTACCCGTTCTGCCAATAGCCATCTTCGCCGACAGCAGCACTCGGGTTTATGGGGCACCTTTGATCGAGATGGAACTACCCGACAACTGGGGAACCGCCACGCCTGGCCGAAAGGTGGAGAGTCTGGACGTTACGGCGCTTCGCAAACTAATGATCAAAGGCAAAATCCGCTTGTACCTGAATGACGCTGATTCGCCGCGCAAGATCATTGTATTTGCCAGCTCTGCTGCCTGGTCAGCTCTCAATATAAAGCAGTTTGGCGGAAGGCTAAAACTAACCAATACCCATCCTGATGAGCTAATTGACATTGAGGTTTCTGGGCCTCTGTTAGAAAGTATTCGTACGGAAGGCCATACCCTCATCTTAAAGCAGACCGACAAAGAAAAATAGCCTTGACTACCTGAATTACTTCTTAGGTTTCACCTCCCGCATCAACCCTTCCTGAGCGACACTGGCCACCAGCTTGCCTTCCACATCGAAGATATTCCCCCGCGTAAAGCCCCGCGCGCCGCTGGCCGAGGGGGAGTCAATGCTGTAGAGCAGCCACTCATCCGCCCGGAACGGGCGGTGGAACCACATGGCGTGGTCGAGGCTGGCGATCTGGAGGTTGCGGTGATCGATGGCTTTACCGTGGGGGAAGAGGGCGGTCGTCAACAGGTTATAATCGCTGGCGTAGGCGAGGACCAGCGCGTTATGGCGGCGGTTATCCGTCATTTCGCCCTTAGTCTTCAGCCAGACGTTGCGGACGGGCTCGTAGACCTCGCTGGCGAAGGGGTTGAGGAATTCAACGGGGCGGAATTCGATGGGCCGCTCAATGTTGAGAATCTTGAGGATGTTCGGCGGTAATTGATCACCGAACTGTTTGGCCATTCCGTCGTAGCTCACCAGCTCGTCGTAGCCGAGCACTTTGGGCATTTCTATCTGGTGGTCATAACCGGGCTGATCGAGTTGAAAGCTGGCCGTCAGGTGAAAAATCGCCTTACCGTTCTGGATGGCCTTGACGGCGCGGGTGGTGAAGGAACCGCCGTCGCGAATACGGTCTACCTCGAAGATGATGGGAATCTCCAGGTCGCCAGGCAAAACGAAATAGCCGTGAAAACTGTGAACGAAGCGGTCTTCGGGTACCGTACGCATGGCCGCGCTCAGCGCCTGGGCCATTACCTGACCGCCGAAGACTCGGGGCGAGCCGACACTACGGGATTGGCCCTTGAAAAGATTAACTTCAATGCGTTCCAGGTCAAGCAGGGAGAGGAGTTCGGAGACTTGTTTCATGGGGTGGTTCGTTGGTCTTTTGGTTCGTTGGTCTTTTGGCTTGGTGTTGGAGTAACCAGTGAAACGGGGGGAGGTTGTGTGGCATGGCACGAAATCGACACAATAGGGCGCTTCCGCGGGGTGCAAAGGAAAGATAAACAGCAGAGGACCTATGCTTTATCTCTATGCTCTAAAAGCCATCTCTGAACCTGCGTACGCGCCCACTAATCTGATCACCTCCGCACAATTTCTCTATTCAAGCGTTAAACGTACGGACAAAAAGCTACCTTTGTTGTCCTGACAATTAAAACGATCGATCATGTCTACTACCGCCGTCTACATCTGCTCCGCCGTCCGTACGCCCATCGGCTCTTTCGGAGGGATGTTTGCTTCCCTGTCCGCCACCCAACTCGGCGCTGCTGCCATTAAGGGTGCGCTGGAAAAAGCTGGTGTAAGCCCTGATCAGGTAGATGAAGTATTGATGGGCAACGTCGTGTCCGCTAACCTCGGCCAAGCCCCCGCCCGCCAGGCAGCGCTCGGCGCTGGCATTCCGAATACGGTTCCCTGCACGACGGTCACTAAGGTCTGCAGCAGCGGCATGAAGACGGTCATGTTTGGCGCTCAATCCATCATGCTGGGCCATAACGACATCGTTGTCGCCGGCGGCATGTAGAGCATGAGCAACATCCCCTACTACGTGCCGGACGCCCGCTGGGGCGCTAAGTTCGGTGACCGCAAGCTCATCGACGGCCTCAGCAAAGACGGCCTCACGGACGCCTACGACCAAAAGGCCATGGGCACTTGTGCTGATGCGACGGCCACGAAGTACAGCTTCAGCCGCGCCGATC
>CALIGP010000061.1 GCA_938021455.1 uncultured Lewinella sp.
CTTACAGGACAAATATCGCAGCGTACTCACCCTCGGTGAAAAATTCAACGCCCAGGACGGTTACGTGGAAGAATCTGACGGTCGTCTTCGCATCGGTGGAACCGTAGAATACCTACACCAGAAAGACCAGATGTGGGACGAAATCAAGCGCGTCGGTGGCGAGAATGCCTCTGATGTTGAAGCGGACATCAAGGTTCGCAACACTTCTATCTATGCCCGCCACACGGTGGACAAAGGAGAGAGTCTTTCGCTCATCGCCAAGGATTACATGGGAGACGTCATGGCTTACAAAGCCATCTTTGCTGCCAACTCTGACACCCTGGAAGATCCCAACAAAATTTTCCCCGGTCAGGAATTGGTCATCCCCTTCCCCGAAGGTCGTAGCGCAGACGCGTAAGTCCTCTACTGAAACATGAGTCATCCCTAATTTCTGGGCGAGATGACCATGTATCCTGGCAAAGAATAGGATTTTTAGCAATCAGCGGACAGCATTCAGGCAAAACGGCCCTGAATGCTGTCCGCTGATTGCTTTTTTATACCAAACCAACTGGGTCCATGGGAGAACACACCGTAAATGTTGCACAAACTCCGGGATGACTCATGTTTCAGTTCTAAAGCAAGAGATCCATATCCACATGCTCCTCGATTAGCTCCACAGCACGCCTGATTTTCCAGGGCGTCTTAAGGTTAATCTTCACTTCCATTTGATTGATTCGAACGGCGGCACCATAAGTATCCAGCGCACAGGAAATGACCGGAATTTTATGCTCGTTCAGAAAATCGAGATGAGGTAAATCGGCTACTTTCTGTTCTTCGCCAGTCACGATGATCCCAGAGATGGTCGAGCCCGGTAGGTTACGCTCTTCCAGAATGACCTGCAGAGCCGCCAACGCTTCTTCCAACCGACGTCGGCTAACGAGGATAAGCAGATTTTTCAGATGCTCAATCTCTGCACGTGCCAGTAAGCTACCACTTGCTATATTTTCTACCCGATTATTGAGTTGATTACGATGTAGCAAGGTTTTACCACCCAACGCCCGACGAATAGTGGCCATAATGGGGTTGGACAGCGTCTTCTCATATGGCACAACCCCCAAGAGAGGTATGCCTAATTTTTTGAGATAGATATCAAGATATTTTCGCACTTTTTCCTGCTTATCCGGTCGGGTTTTATTGACGATAACCCCGCGAACAGGCACTCGCTTTTCACGAAACATCGCCAGGTTCATGTTCAATTTATCGATGGTACTGCCAATGCCTCCCTCAACGATCATTACCACGGGTGCGCCCAGCAACTGAGCGACCTGGGCGTTGCTCATATCACAAACGGAGCCGACACCAGGATGACCAGTGCCCTCATAAATAACGATATCGTTTTCGGCCTGGAGCCTGCGACTGGCCTTGGTAATGGGACCAGCGAAATCAAATTTAGTGGGATCATCCAGATACTGAGAAGTAACGCCTCTACCGATAATGATGGGGCTATGAAGGTCGGCTTTAAGTTCAAAATCCATCCCTCGTGCAAAAAGCAGTGCATCTTTATCAACGCGCAAATCTCCTAACTCTACGAATTCTTGCCCCACCGGTTTGCAGTAGCTAACCTTATGCCCTCTGGCCCGAATGGCAGCCATTAAACCGAGAGTAGAGGTCGTTTTCCCTACGTGCTGGGAAGTAGCGGCAATGTAAAGTCGATCGATCATATCGGGAAGGTAATGATTTCATGATGATCCGGAAAGGATGGGAGTAGCCAAGTTAAACAGCGGGCGCTGACGCAGGTGCAGAGGGATGTTTTCAGAAGCAATGACCGGATGCTCACGACACCGCTTCTCAAGTCCCTCCTTGCACCTGCGGCCCCGCGCCCAATTTATTACGCAGTCTCCAAACGGGCCATTGATCTCTATGCTTTCGTCCTTCATGATCAAAAAAATAAATATTTTTTGGCGTGGAGGGTAAGATTCACGTTCAGACACGATCTTCCCGTAGAACTTCACCACTAAATCGTCCCAATGATGAAACACACCTACCGTTTATTACTTGTGGTTTTCTTGCTTTGCGGCAGCCTTTTTGGCTTGCAGGCACAGCAATTTGAATTCGCAGTTGATACGATCTGTGCCGACTTAGGCTCAGACTTCGTTATTGACCTCATTAAAGATGACATTCCACCAGGAATCGCCTACATCACTGACCGGATTGAAACACCTTGTTACCGGATAACGGAACAAGGCGTCTTCATCCTAAACCCCAGCGGCACCGAAGAACGATGCTGTGGCCCTCAGGAGCCTTTTGAAGTAGTTGTCTACTTCCTCAATGAGGACGGAAGCAGAGGAGATCCTCTTGGCTTCCAACTAGTTGACCTCACCATCAAGTGCCCAAAGCCTGATTGTGGGCTTGTTGACCTGGAAGAGCTCTCTGGTGAAGACCCTTCCAATGGCGAGCCTGGTCAAAACCCGCCGACCTGTATCAGCGCTTGTGAATTTAGCACAGCAACCTACCTGTTTGACCAATCAGTGGGCCTGAACTACGTATGGTCCGTCAGCCCAGCTGCTGCCGGAACGGTTAACTATAACCCCGGTCTACCGGGTCAGTTACAGGTTGAATGGGAAGACATTTCCCCAGCCTCCCTTTCCGTTGACATCCTCGACGGCTTAGGTAACGTTATTCAGACCCGCACCTGGTGCGTTGAGCTTACCCCCTCCCCCATTGCCGACTTTACGGCCGTTACGGACGCCTGCCTCGGTCAAGACGTAAGTTTCACGAACACCTCCACCGGCGCGCCCGCTACCTTTGACTGGAACTTCGGAGACGGTAACACCGTACAGAACGTCACCAACCCAACGCACAGCTATGATAATCCCGGTACTTATACCGTAACGCTTTATGCTACCTCCGAAGGAACTAACCCGGACGGTAGCCAGGCTTGTTGTTGTACCGATTCTATTTCTTACGACATCACCATCGACCCACTTCCCGGCCCGGGCATTTTCTGGGTTTCCACCCTTTGTGAGGGTGACGCCAGCAAGTACTGGACCGATGCTACTAATTGTGGTTCACTCACCTGGGGAATTTCTCCTAACGGTACCATTACCAGCGGACAAGGAACGGACACCATTATGGTACAGTGGGGAGCCGGTCCTGCCGGTACGCTTTCATTGGCCGTTACGGGTTGTGATATTCCTTATTGTCCTTATCCTACAGAAGTAACGGTTCCCATCATTTCATCCGTTGGCACCATTAGCGGCCCTACGGAAGTATGTAAAGGAGCCTCTGCCAGTTATGAACTACCCAAATGGATGACCGTAGAATACGAATGGGCATTGCCCGATGGCGGTTCATTTAATGGTTCTCCAAACGGGCATATTGTGAACGTCACCTGGCCTACAGTACCGGGCACCTACCGGCTCGTAGGCGAGTACGGAAGTAGTTTCCTTGCGGGTCTTCCCAACCATGATGGGAACGACTGTTACGGTAGTGCAGAACTGATCGTTACCGTTCTGGGAGATTTTGACGTTACCGGACCGACGCAGATCTGTGTCAACAACACGGTTACTTATTCTGCCTTTGGCGACTTTGCCGGGGCAACATTCAACTGGTCAATTGACGGTTATCCAGCTTTTGACCAGGCGGGAACGCCTAACTACATCGTGGACTGGTCTTTACTACCTGGCCCGGGTGCTTACATCATTACGGCGGAAGCCGACGCTCCTGGCCCCGCAGATTACTGTGTAGGTAAGCAGAGTATTGTTGTCATTGTTTCCGAGGCCGTAGCACCAACGATCACTGGCCCAACGGACTACTGCATCAACGAACCCGTTGTCTTTACGGTCACTAATCCGACCCCGGGGTACAGTTACTTCTGGACGGTCTCCCCTGGTTCTATTACCATGGGTGGTTCTGGTGGACCAACCATGACGGCAGAGTTCACTTCTACCGCTGGCGGAACCGTGACGGTATACGGACAGATGAACGTAGCTCCTTTCTGCCAGTCAGAAGTAGCTAGTGTAACCCTAAACAGTAAGGAGTTTAGCCCCAACCCACAGATCAACAATATCCCCTCCTGTACGAATAGTCTGGCCACCTACGGAATCACGGAGCCACAAGACGCAGCCACTACTTACGAGTGGAGCATCAGCCCGGCCACGTTAGGAAGTGTCGTTAGTGACGGAGATACTGCCTCCCCAACCATTCAATGGAATAACGACGCAGGTTCAGCCACGATTACGCTGGTAATGACCTTGTGTGGACAAACCAGGACCCTGACTCAGAGCATTACCCTTACGGCCCCCACCGTTCCGGTGATTACGCAGACGGGCACGCTTTGTCCAGGTGGCTCAGTAACCTTGTCCATTAACAGCGCTTTGTTTAGTAGTCAGAGTTGGAATACCGGAGCGGCAACGCCGTCTATCACCGTAACCACGGAAGGTAACTTCGTGGTGAATACCATTGACTTAAATGGCTGCCCTGGAGTAGCTACTTACCGGGTTATCGAAGTAGATGGTCCTCCCATAAGTATTAGCACTTTTGATCGGCGTCAACACTGTGTTGATGACACACCGGTTCCTCCACCGTCAGTATTGACGGCTTCGACGGATCCCGCCAATACGATTGAGTGGTTCTGTAACGGCATATCTCAAGGAACTGCGGCTACGGGTAATACGACCTTTAGCCACACCTTCAATGCTACTATTTCCGGATACACCTACGTTGCGGTCGCTACCGACCCTGCAGGTTGTACGGAGACATCCGATCCTATTTTCATCGTTCATGAACGCTGCTGTGGTGATCCCTACGTGAGTGATCCAATTTCTCAGATTCACGAGTTTACGGCAGTACAACGCACGCCTGATTGTGACATTTATGACCTGGTGGCCGTTTACTCTGGCGATAGTGTCGTTTGTCATGGATGGGATCTTCCCTACCAGACCCAAATTCTGGGTAGCGGTGGCGCTAACGATCCGGACCGGGACTCGCTGACAATCCGCTTACCTGGCGTCGGCTGCTATGACGTAGACAGCGAGATTTTTGTTTACAGCTACAAAACCGAGACCGTCACCGTTATTGATGCAAATGGCAACCCACAGCAAGTAACCGTGATTGACACCATCAAGTGTGGCCGGGAGCTCCGGCTTAAAATCTGTAACCCACTGCTGGCGGACTTCGACTTCTCGGAAGATTGTGATAAAGTAACCTTCACCGATGAAGGGCAGGTAGACTTCTCCCTGACCACCGGCCCGGTTACTTACACCTGGGACTTCGGCGACGGCAGCCCTGCTGGCTCGGGCGCAAACCCCATGCACACCTATGCCGCAAACGGTAGTTACACCGTAACGCTGACGGTTTCCGATGGTACTTGTCAGTCAGTTAGCGTACAAACGGTCAACGTAACTAACTTACCGGACAGTGACTTCACCTTTAACCCAACGATGGTTTGCTACGGAGAACCGGCCACCTTCACCGGCACCGGTACGAATGTCATCAGCTGGTTCTGGGACTTCGGCGATGGAGCCACCTTTAGCGGCAATGGCCCGCAACATACCTGGCTCCCTGCGTCCGCGCCCGCTAATTACACGGTCACCTTGACGACTGAGAATACCGCTGGATGTACACAAACTATTACCAAAACCATTACCGTCAACCCCTCACCAGATGACGATATCATTGCGGCCTCCAACGGTTTGATCATCTGCGATGGTGATGATACGGATCTGTCCGTCCTGCCCCAGGCAGGAGCTACTTACGAGTGGTCTACTGGCGCGACAACGAACGTTATCACAGTAAGCACTGCTGGCACCTACGATGTGACCATCACCACCAGCGACGGATGCGAACGAGTAATTGATGCTGTAGAAGTACAGGTTGTTCCTCTTCCAGACATTTCCTGGAGCGGTAACCCCTTCATCTGTGATAACGGCAGCACTACGCTGAAAGCACTCGCCGGAGGTGGACATACCTACTCCTGGCAAGACGCCAGTACTGGCATCAGCGGATCGGGCATGTCTTTCCAGATCAATTACGATCCATCGACGCCCATACATGATATCGTTCTGATGGTAACGAATGCTTACAACTGTACCTCCACCACAACGATTCAGGTGGAACAGGTAATCAGCCCGATGCCGGTACTAACCGTTACCGGTGGCCTCTGTGAAGGAGACGGTAGCCTGATTGCGGTAACTAACGTTCAGCCTGATGTAGTCTATACCTGGAACACGGGTGAAACCGGTCCTTCTATCTTCACGTACCAGGCAGGAGTCTACACCGTTTTGGCAACAAACACCATTACGGGCTGTACGGGAACAGATGCGGTAACTATTTACCCGCTTCCGGACATTTGTATCGTTCCAACGGGTTGTTACGAGACCTGTGCTCCGGACACCCTGCATGGTCCCGTCGGAGATTACACTTATGCCTGGTACAAAAACGGCTCTCTGGTTGGGACTGATATGGACTTGATCGTGAATATGTCTGCTTCCTACAGTGTAGTAGTCACGAACAATGTAACCGGTTGTTTCAGCGTAAGTGATAGTCTCTACCTGGAAGTTATTGACTGTGACTCCACGGATTGTGACGACCTCAACACTATCGTCAAGACGTACTCGCAGGACAACCCAACGGGAGACTGCTGCTATGAACTCTTCTACACCGGCTTACCCAACGGTGTATACGCCATCGAAATCACCAGCTCGGATGCTGACCTAACGGCTGTTCCTGGCTCCGAGAATCCTTTCTTCGGTTACGTGGGAATGCCTAATGCATCGACGATTCAGTTAGCATCCGACGGAGGACTGTCAACACCATTGCCTACGGACATGAACGTCCAGAGCGCGCTGGCCTTCTGTCCGTCAAACGCAACCTCCGATCCTCAGACAATCCTCATCCAATACCTGGATGCTGACCTGCAGGTGATTTGTGAAGAGGAAGTAATTACGGAATGCCCCGCAGAGCCCGACTGTATTTACGTAACCACGGATACACTGTACTGTAGCCCTGACGGAGGTCTGATTCTAGACTTCACGGTCTGTGTTCCTTCGGATTTGAACTTCAACGTCGGTTACATCCAACTTCAGGATGCTTCCGCTGAAGCAGGAGTAGATCTGCCCATTGGAATACCCCTCTCTCCAGCGATGATCCCAGGAGAGTGTCGTAGCCTTAGCATTAACCTGTCTGAGCTGACGCCTGGTGAGGAATTCTGTTATAAACTCGTTGGTCATTCCGGCGATCCAGCCATTGACCCATCCGCACTTTGCTGCTCTGATCAGGAGCCTCGCTGCCTGGACATTCCACTCTGTGACCCCTGTGAAGACCTATCGGTTGACATTGCTTCTGCCGATGATGAAGGCTGCTGCTTTGACATCTTCCTGGTTGACAACGCTACGTTCGCTGATTTTGACGCCATTGATGTCTGCATCATTGATGGAGATGGAACGCTATCTGTATTCGGCAACCTCGGTGATCCAATCGTTGGATCAGTAAATGCGGGTGGCACGACGGCGACCTTCGTTCCCGCCGGAGGTGGATTACTACCGGATGGTTTCTTCCAGCTACCCCGGATTTGCATTGATGACAATACGGTTCGTGACCATACCATTGAGATAAAATGGATGAAAGACGGAGAAGTCATCTGTCGGGACACGGTAATGGCGGAATGCGATCCTCCCTGTGGTTACCTGACGGAAGAGACCATTGTCTGTGAAGGGAATCAGTACGTTTGGAGTGGTTTGATTACCAACACATCACCACACACCATGTCACAGGCCTACATCTCCTTTGATAATCCGGCACTGGCGGCATACAATACGACCATTGTATTCGGTACTGCTCTTAACCAATTTGATAGCGAATTCATCAATATCAACATTGGTGCCCCAGCTACGCCTGGAGAAGAGATATGCTTCACCGTCACCCTACACGAGTTGGATGATGATAATGATCACATTAACTGCTGCCACTTTGAGGTTTGTATTACGATGCCGGATTGTCAAATCAGTCAGCCTTGTAGTTGTGATGATGACAGTTTCCAGGCAAGTGTAAACCAAGGATTCAGCACCAACAATATAGGCCCTACACCGTACGACTTTGTTTTCGATCCGAACGGAACGTTTACAGACTGTGATTCCTTTAGGTGGAGAGTACGTCGGGTAACTCCAAGTACAGGATGGCAAACGATCGGTAACTTAGAAGAGCAGCCCTATACCTTCGGCGGCAACTTCGATTATCGAGTGCAAATGATCGTTACCAGAATAGACGATAATGGTGAAGTGTGTAGTTCTTTCCGTTACAATCAGGTCGACTTAAGAGAGACGGTCGCTGCTCCTCCTTCGACGGAAGTCTTCTCCTACCCTAATCCTAGCGATGACGAACTCTTCCTTGAGATTAGCGGACAGGAAGAAGGAGTCCCTTCTACCAGCCTGCAAATTTTCACTATTGATGGTAGACCAGTCCGGACCTTCCGGATGAAGGCCCTACAAACGGGAAGCCTCGAAGCCATCAGACTCAATGTAAGCGACCTGAAGCCAGGTGCCTACTTGATCAGAGGTGAGAATTCAGGAACGACCTGGACTCATCGCTTTATCAAACGATGAGGATAACCTGATTCATTAATTTCTTCGCATTCTGGGGAGAGCATCAAATTGATGCTCTCCCTTTTTTTATCCCCAACAAAACGATGCTTTCAATAGTCTCCTTTGCACTTGCACTTCGGCTGCGCTCGG
>CALIGP010000062.1 GCA_938021455.1 uncultured Lewinella sp.
GAGATCGGACCAAAAAAATAGCCCTAGCTCGCTTTCAGCGAAACTAGGGCTATTTTTATTGTTCCGACCGCCTTGGCTCCTACCAAATACTGGAAGCGAAGGCGGTCGGAACGATCATTTTGAGCTTGGGAATCAAGCAAAGCGAAGGTTCCCAAGTCCAAAATGTCGATCCGGACGCTCGAAGCGCGTCAGTGAGGCCAAAGTTTTACCTCGCCACCGTAAACCGAGCCGTAGCCCGATAGCCGTTCTGGCCATCAATCCGCAGCAGGTAAGCACCTGCGGGAAGAGTGCCTACGGGAACTCCTAAACGTTGGGTACCAGCGCTCAGCTCCAGTTTCTGCTGCAGAAGGGTACGACCACGCAGATCAACCACCCGGAGGGAAGCAGCCCCAGCGGTTGAGGTTGTCAAATCGACCGTAACCTGATCTGAAGCAGGGTTCGGGAACAGCGTCAACTCTTCCATGACATTTGAAGTCGTGAGTGGTGTATCATCCTCGATGGCTTGTCCGTCTTCCGTTAGCAACGCAACACAAGAGCTGCCTTCGTAGATGCGGATGTTCCGGAAGTAAGAGGTACCGTTCTGCGCGCCACCGTCGTGGTCGGCGGTGAAGAACAAGCGATTGAAATTACCCCGGTAGAATTGGCCGACGGGAATGGTGAAAGATTCCCAAGAACCAATGTTCGTATAGGTATCAAAGTCACCCCGCCCCCAGGTCTGGCTACCATAGAGCCGGAAAGTTTGGTTGGAGCTGATCCGATTGTCATTATCGAAGCCGATGCCATGAATTTCTCCCTGGCGGGTTGATCCAAAATCGAATTCAATGATGGTATTGGCGGTAACGGTATAATTCAGCAGTATGGCTTTCCAGGCGTTATTCTCCAAGCGGATAGTAGTACTATTCATGACCGTTACCGGGCCACGATCCTGGCTTGAGCCGTAAGAAACGGGTGGATATTCGGTAAAGCTGATGGCATCACAGGCAGTTTCTCCACCGCCGTCGCCGCCGCCGTCTCCACCACCATCGCCTCCTCCACCGCCATCGCCGGCGTCCGTGATACAGAAGTTCTCCGTTGTTGTAAAGCGGAAGCTACCGCCAGAAACAACATCAGTGCCGTCTACATTAATGTTGAAAGAGCCATTACCGTAAGCACAGCAGATGCCGTCGCCATAAGTATCATTAATAACAAAGTCGTAGCAGCCAGCGGGCAGACAAAGCTCCTGGGTAAAGGTCGCTCCAAGGGTAGCGTAAGGACCTCCACTGGCCAGGGTGGATCCTGCAGCATTCTTCAGCGTCCAGGTTGTTTCCCCTGGGTAATTGTCAGTATTGATGGTAATGGTCGTTTCAGCATCCGAACAGCCAGAGCCACCGCCGGAACCGCCGCCGCTTCCGCCGCCACCGTTACCGCCGCCGCCAGTTCCACCGCCTCCGCCGCCGGAGCAGTTGGACAAGCAAGAACCGTTATAAGCCCGGTTACGCATCAGGTTGCCCGGCTGAGTGCCGAAACCCTGATTGAAATTCACCCCAGCGGAGGTGAGGTGACAGTAACTCATAATCGTACCACCGCCGCTCGGGAGGGAGACCGTAGCACCGCAACCACCTTCGGTACTCCGGCAGGCATCCAGGGCCGTATTGTTCCCGTTCCATACACAAGCATGAGTGTGCTGCGAGCCGAAGTTGTGACCAATCTCGTGGGCCATCACGTTGACGGACCAGCTGTAAGAAGGCACGCTCTGGTAGCTGTTATTGATAGAGCTGAAGCCATAGGCAAACTGGGTAGCACACAACACATCAACGTAGGCAACCCCACCACTGGCCTGAAAGGAGACCAGGTGGGCAATATCACCATTGAAGCTACTGCGATTATTCATGAAGGCATTCAAGTTGCCCGTACTACTACTGCTGTTGTAAGGGTCACCGCTTGTCCAGATATACAGCTCACTCATCACCAGATTGATATTCTCATTGGCGTAGAGGGTCGCTACCTGGTTGAATAGGCCCGTCATGAAGACCGTTACGTTGGCAGAGTTACTTCCCCGCTGTGTGTAGATGCTATTATCTACCTCCAGGTAGACATTCACACAGTTATTGGCGTCCTTCTGCAGGTTATCCAGGTCCAATAATTCCTTGGGGCTGTAAGGGATTCCACTGTCTTCAGTAGCACATTCGCCCAGGTCGGGAGTAGGGAGGTCTTTATCGTTGTACAGGACGTGGCTGGAGGACTTCGTCAGCTTACCCAGCACAAAGTTGCCTTCGGCGTTAGCAATCATTCCACTCACTTCGTCTTCAAAGACGGAGATAGCGACAACACTTGATTTATCTCCGGCAACAACGCCACGGTAGTGCAAGCCATAGCCCGCTTTGGTGTAAGTATTACCGCCGCTTTCACTAATTCTAAATCCATCGGCGAAGAGGTTGGCCCTAACCAGATCAAGGCGATCGCCACTTCCTGGCAGGGTGATTTGTAAGGTAGCTGGGGCACTTTTCCGAAGATCGGTCAGGCCAGCAGCGTCTATTTCAAATACATCATAGTCTACGCCTGCCTGGTCCAGCACTTCGATGGGCGTCTGGCTTTTAGTCGGGGTAAACAGGTTAAAGGATTCTTCAAATCCAGTTTCGTCGGTAATCTCCTGAACCTGCTCAGCAGGGCGGAGGCTTTGGGCAAAAAGTCCGTTTGTCATCATTGCCGTGCAAAACAGTGAGAACAGTAATATAGCGTTACGCATATGTCAAATATTGGTTTGTGTGAATAGAAGGGTTAGGCCCCGCACTACGGTGGGAGCATAAGTATTCAAATGAATACTGCTTGGAAAGAGTCTATGGAAAATGCTTCTGTTTGTTTCCGAGGCCCGTGATCAGTGGACACTTAAAAAAGTATGGTCATGAATGTAGACGAGCACAAGAACCCAATGGGGGAACTTGCCCTAAAAGCAATAAATAAAGAGGTTGGTTTCCGAGGTCCCTTTCAAGGACACTTAAAAAAGTACGGTCAAATCAAAGCTCTGCAGGCCGTGTAGAAACAGGGCCTGAATAAAAACAATATAGAAAGGGGTGTTGGTTTCCGAGGCCTGGGGAGGCGCTTAGCAGAGGTGTAGGGGGGAATAATTCCTCACTTGCTGTGGTGCATGAAACGTATGCACATTTCATTAAGTTGTTTACACAGCAGAAAAAGATGTCCCTACTTAATTATTTAACAATTAGGCCCTCGCACAGCCAGTCTGCAATAAGCTGACGGTTACGGGGTTCCACGATTCTGAGCTGATCAGACGCATTGGTAATATTTCCCAGCTCGATGAAAACACCGCTGGTTTTGGTCTCCCGCAGAACGTAAAGATCCCGGGGTCCTACCGTCCCGGCGTACCCCCTACCCTTACGGACCTGGCTATACTTTTGCCGTACCACTGTTTGCATCCGATCGGCTTGTTTAGCGCCAATTAGATCCGTTTCGTGATGATAGAAAAACAGGTCGATCTTTTTATTGCTGGCGCGGCTGTCTACGTGAATAGAGACCATCGTTTGATCACTGATTCCCTTCGCCAGATTCACATCATAAAGCTGATTGATGATATCTGAACGTTGCGCTAACCGATTTTTTTGCCCGTTAGGGATGGGGTCTCCCCCCCAGGCAGTTTCATCCTTGTCTCCCTTCAGGTAGCGATCGTCCCGGATGCCGTCGGTATCCCGGACAATCATGTAGGGAGTACCGCCGTGTGCCAGGATGTTCCGGGTAAGGCGCAGAGCGACGTCGTAGGCGTATTCATCTTCATGCAGGGCGTGTCCGGCACGTTTACCAACTGTTCCAGGATCCGGCCCGCCGTGCCCGGAAACGATATAAAAAATTCTGCCCGCCAGCTTATCATCTACTTTGGGAACGTAGGCGTACTTCTCACCGAAAATCTTGAAGGTTCGGAAGGCCGTTGTTGTCTGCTGCTCTGGGGCAACGCCTCCGGTGGAGGTAAGCCCTCCTTCGGGCTTACTTATCTCACCGCTGTCCGTAATTTCCGTCGGAGCAGCTTTGAGCTTTTCCTCAAAACAGTTATCGATGTGGAACGGGAGGTACAGGACGTTGTCTTCCCGAAAGTCTTTCGGGCGAACGCCTGAAGTCAGCAGCTCCTCGTTGTAATACTGAATACTAAGTGCCCGGGCGTAATCATCGTTACCCGTCGAGCTACGAATGCTTTTACCATTATAGTTAACCGTTTCGATGGGCATCTCGTAAGTCCTACCAACAAAGAGATTTGCATTTCGCTTTAGCCCGTTCAATCGGTAGAACTCCTGCAGGTTGCAGGAGTAATCTAACAGTTGGTACCGTCGCAGGATAGCGTAAACGCCATCACCTTTCTGGGCCACAACTTTAAGTTGTTCCGCTTGAAGGGCTGGCAAGGCCACCAGCAGAAGGCAAAAGAGGAGAAAGTGTTTGTTCAAAAGAAAAGACGATTATTAAATCAGCAAAAGCCTGACGGAATGATGGCGCAAGATAGTAAGAGTCCAACTTACCTTTGCAACATGGACACTCTCCGGCAGATCGCCCACCTTTTTTGGTGGGAGCTTAAAACAGAATGGCGCAACCGCTATGCGCTGGGCAGCGTCTTGCTGTACGTAGTAGCTACCACGGTAGTGATTTACTTCGCCGTCCGGCAGTTTAGTCCCATGACCTTTAACGCACTATTTTGGGTAGTGTTGTTTTTTGGTGCTACGGTGGCTTCTGGAAGGAGTTTCCTGCGGGAAGGAGGACGCCGACATTACTATTTCTATACCCTGGCCAGCCCGGAGGCACTACTCATCAGCAAACTGCTCTATAACACGCTCATCATCTGGCTGATCAGCGGCCTGACCTGGGCGCTGCTCAGCTTTTTTGCCGCGGAGAACTATGTTTTCGAACCCGCCTATTTTGCGCTGGCTTTACTACTCGGGGGAATTGGCCTAGCCGCCATCCTGACCTTCGTGGCCGCCGTAGCCGCCCGAGCCGGTGGTAATGGAACTTTGATGGCAGTGCTTTCTTTTCCGCTCATCATCCCGCTTCTTTTTCTGCTGGTTAATGCAGGTGGCTATGCGGTTGGTCTCACGTCGGGCCAGCAATCGTCTTATCTCTTGCTGGCCGTAGCGATTGATTTACTGGCGCTGGCCGTTGGCCTCATCCTTTTCCCCTTTGTTTGGCGGGATTAAGGGGCGACGGCGCGCAGGTGCAAGGGGAAAGCTTTTGGGGCAGAGGAGCTCCAGCTCCGACCGGGCAAAGTCGCTTCGCTCCTTTGCCCGTATAACGCACTCACCAAAAAATCAATACCGAACATACCCGCTCCGGGAGCCTGCGGCCCCGGTCGCCATCGGAGCTGGAGCTCCTCCTCCCAAAGGATCGAATCTATTATATCTTAGCCCCCATGAAAATCATCCAGCACCCCGACATTCCTACGCCCAAGGGCCACTACAGCCCCATTATGGAGCATCAAGGCACACTCTACGTTTCTGGTCAGCTTCCTACGCTTCCTGACGGAAGTATGCCAGACGGGCTGGAAGCACAGCTACTACTAGCGTTGGAGAAAGTAGAGCAACTTCTCCTATGCGCGGGCAGTGACCGCAACCACGTCATCCAGGCAAGAATTTACATACCGGACGTGGCTGACTGGCCAGAGGTCAATCGTATTTATGCCGGCTTTTTCGGAGCGCACAAACCCGCCCGCTGCGTTGTCCCCAGCAGAGAATTACATCACGGTGCATTGGTGGAAGTGGAAGTCGTAGCCTGCCAGAAAAAGTAGAGTCATCGCTCTAATACAATGTAAACTAGTTGTTTTGTGCTAACCTGGCCGTCAATGCCTGCTTATGGCTTCGGGACAGAGGAATTTCAGTTCCATTGCGCAAAATGATCCACTTACCCACAACGCGTTCTATCTCTTTGATGGATACCACATGACTCCGATGAACTCTGATAAAAGCCGTTTGGGGTAATTGCTGACTCACCTCCCGCAAGGATCCCCTAACCAGGTTCTTTGCTTCTGCCGTGTAAACTTCCACGTAGTTTTCGTCTTTCCTCAACCGAATGATATCCTGAGCATTAAACATCATCGTTTGACCACCAGACTTAAAGCGGATTTTCTCATCCGTCCTTACTACCCTTTTATCCGGCTCCAGCCTGATGCTCTTACCAAAACGAAGTAAAATCATCAGGCAGGAAAGAGCGATGAGAATAAATGTATTCCGTAGTAAGGGGGGCCAGTTAAAAAAGGTCCAGCGCAGACCCGTTCCTTGCGTAATCCAATCACTAACGGACGATCCGCAAACCAGCCGGTCCAGAACAATCCAAATCATCAGGACAGGGATGAAGTAAATTAAAAAAGAGATCGGGCCACCGGTTAGGTAAAATTTGGGAAATAGATACGCTGTCGTTCCGTAAACAACAAACATGATAAGTGGTAAGCGAAGTAGATTCAGCCCCAGAAGAGCGAAAAAATTAGGCATCCCGAAACTGGTCTCCGCAATGGCAGTCATCCAGAATAAACAGATACACCAGATTAGTGCATCACGGATGATTAGCCGACGGACATTAGGTCTGACTTTTTCAAAAAGGGAAGTAGCAGAGCCAGAGATCGCGTTCATAAAAGAAGTCATTAAGCACCAAAAATAGGTTGTTCCCGTATTTGGGGTAGCAATTAAATGAGATCAGCAGTAAAATTAGTTTCCTTTGGCCCAAGACAAAGCATCCCCCTGCTCTTTACCACCACCCTTGCACCTGCGGGTGCGCCCTGAACCAATTTATCATGCGCATTATATTTTTCTCCCTCTTCTTTTCTGCTGTTTTGTTGGCCCAGCAAGCTCCCGCTTATCAACTCAAACTCACAGACGGTGATATCGAACTGGATGGCTCCCCAGATGAAACTACCTGGGAACAAGCAGACATCGCCACCGACTTCTGGATTCAGAATCCCATCGACGGCGAAAAAGCCCCCCAAAGAACGGAGGTAAGAATGCTTTATGATAATAAGTTTTTGTACCTATCCGCCATCATCTACGATAACAACGGCACCGTCACCCAAACGCTAAAGCGAGACGAAACTGAGGATTCCGACCTCTTCGTTTTTTGGGTGGACCCCATCGGTGAACAAACCAACGGCTACGGCTTTGCCGTTACCGCCTGGAACGGCCAGTCTGAAGGCCTGGTGAGCGAAGGGGACGTAGACGTAAGCTGGGACCAACGCTGGTTCTCCTCCACCAAACGCAGTAGCGATCGATGGACCCTGGAGATGGCCATCCCCTTCAAAAGCCTACGCTACAAAAGCGAGCAACTTAACTGGCGGATGAATTTCGCTCGCGTCGACCCTGGCTCCAACGAAGTACACGTCTGGTCCCCCGTACCCCGCCAATTCGACATCGAAGACCTTGGCTATTACGGCGACCTTCAGTTCCCCGCCGCCCCCGGCAAAGCCGGCGGGAACATCAGTTTCATCCCTTACGCTCGCACAAGCCTGGAAACCAATCAGAATGCCGACCCAAAAACAACTACGGACCTAAAAGCCGGTGCCGACGCAAAAATCGCCCTTTCTCCTACGCTTAACCTGGACCTAACTTATAACCCGGACTTTAGCCAGGTAGAGGTTGACCGGCAGGTAACCAATCTGACCCGCTTCAACATCTTCTTTCCCGAACGGCGGCAATTTTTCCTGGAGAACGCCGACATCTTCAGCGACTACGGTCAGTTTGCTAACGCTCCCTTTTACTCCCGGCGGATCGGCCTTAATCCCGCTGGCCAGGCCGTACCCATTCGTTACGGTGCCCGCCTGAGTGGAAATGTGGGCGGCAAGACCCGGATCGGGCTGCTTAACATGCAAACCAGCGGAAAGGAAGAAGGCTCGCTGGCGCAGAATTACACCGCCGCCGCCTTCCAGCGGCGATTCTGGAAACGGTCCTCCGTCAAAGGCATCTTCCTAAATCGCCAGGCACTCTCCGATGGCAACTTAGTGGATGGCGACTACGGTCGAAACGCCGGCGGAGAAATCAACCTAAGTACAGCAGACGGAAAATGGAGCGGACAGCTGGGGCAGTTGACCTCCTTCAAGGAAGGCGTTAGTGGCAATAATAAGCACTCCTACGGCTTCATTGATTACCAGGGGCAGCGGTTTCAAGCTAATCTATTCGCGCAGAGTATCGGTAGGAATTATTTCACCGACCTGGGCTTCAATAATCGGGTGGTCAACTTTAATCCGGAGACCAACGAGTTAGTTCGCCTGGGCTACCGGCAGCTGGCCAGTAATGTCGACTACTACATCTATCCTGATCGCCCAAAGGTCAATTTTCACTGGTCGGGCATGGAGAACTACGTCTACTTTACCGATGATGCCGGACTGAGCGAATGGTACACCCGCCTTCGTCATTTCATCTTCTACAAGAATACGAGTCAGTTGCGGTTCCGCTTCAATAATCAATACGTTGGTCTGCTCTTACCCTTCGCCCTCACCGATACGCCACTGCCCGTAGGCGACTATCACTTCCAGGAGTTTAATGTGCAGTTCAATACTGACCGGAGGCAGAAATTTCAGACGGAATGGTTCGTCGTCTACGGTGAGTTTTACAACGGCACTAAGCTTACCTATCGGGGGAGCCTCACCTATCTGGCGCAGCCTTGGGGTAAGTTCACCTTGGGCATTGAGCGGAACGAAATCCGGCTACCGGATCCCTATGGAGACTTGAACCTCACCCTGGCTACGGGGCGGGCGGAGATCAGTTTTTCCACAAACCTGTTCTGGACGACCTTCCTGCAATATAATACTCAGGCTGACAACTTCAACGTCAACAGCCGTCTGCAGTGGCGCTTTGCGCCTATGTCGGACTTCTTCTTGGTCTATACTGACAATTACCGGGTGGCCAATATGTTTGGCCCCAAGGACCGGCAGCTGGTGGCTAAGGTAAATTACTGGTTGAGTCGGTAATGGTGGATGGCTTCGCCATTATGCTTAACCACAGAGGTGCACGGAGGTATTCACAGAGGGACACCGAGCGAGGTAACGAAGAGTTACACGGGGACGCTATCAGGATCTGGGAGCGTCCCCGTGTTGTCGTCTACTTCTTCACAAACCGCAAAGACCCAAACTCACTCCGCAGCAAGTAAACGCCCGGAGGTAAACTGCTAACCGATAACCGTCCGCCAGCTTCTAATTGATCGACGTGCATTACCTCGCGGCCGCTCAAATCCAATACCTGAAGGTTATTGACTTTTGCGTTGTCCGCTTCGGGGAAACGGATGGTAAGCATATCTACGACGGGGTTAGGAGAAAGAGACCAATTGTCTTCATTCTTAATGGAAGCCGTTACAACTTCGGAGTAAGAGAATGTTCCGTCAAAGTCCGTCTGGCGAATCCGGTAATGGTTTAAGCCAGCGTAGGGTGAAGCGTCCGACAGATCATACTGCCCACTCTCGTTGGGTGCCACGCGGCCGATGGCGGTAAAAGTAGCCCCGCTGTCCGCTGAGCGCTCAACGGTAAAGTAGTCATTGTCTGTCTCCGTTACCGTAGCCCACTGCACCAGAATAGTCTTATCCTGTGGTGTAGCCGTTACGAATAACCAATCAACGGGCAACAAGGCCTCGAAAGCTGGCAGGACGTAGCCTCGGTCCGACAAAATGGTATGGACCATAAGTACCTCTGCGTTTGTGCAACCAGGTAAAACCCGGGAAGCTTCATATACAGCCACCGCAGCGTCGTTCTGAGAAGAGTTCCCACTTGTCATGGCGAT
>CALIGP010000063.1 GCA_938021455.1 uncultured Lewinella sp.
CCCTACATCGAGGCCAGCCTTCACAACCCGGCCGAGGCCTGGGTGGTGGTCAACGACTTCCGCCGGGGCGATACCCGGCCGATGGTTTTCCATACCGATAACTACGGTAAGACCTTCACTAAAATAGTGGATGAGAACAAGGTGAAGGGGCACGCCCTGTCCATCGTACAAGACCCGATTGAGCCTAAGTTGCTCTTCCTCGGTACGGACCAGGGACTGTTCATCAGCTTCGATAAGGGCGGCAGCTGGACGCACTACAACAAGACTTACCCCGGCGTTTCTACGCGGGACATGAAAATTCACCCCCGCGAGCATGACCTCATCATCGGCACCTTCGGGCGGGCGGTTTGGATACTGGACGATATTCGCCCGCTCCGTGAAATCGCCCAGCGCGGCACGGGTATGTTGCGCGATACTTTCGCTGTCTTCCCCGCCCCCGATGCTTACCAGTGGAGTCGCCGCTCTTACCAGGGCACGCGCTTCTACGCACAGGGGCAGTTTCAGGGCCAGGACCGGCGCCGGGGAGCCATGCTAACCTACTGGGTACTGCCAGGAGCAGAGAAAGGGGGTAAAGGGGAAAAGGAGAAAGGGAAAAAAGAGAGAGGGGGCGCTGACGCAGGTGCAAAAAAAGGTAAAAAAGCAATGGACCCCGCTGCCAAAATGCTTTACTACGGAGACGTGAAGGTTCAGGACCCCGCTACGGACCCCAACCCGGAATCTAAGCCCAAGGGCAAGGTCAAAATCCAGGTCGTTGACGTGCAGTCCGGAGATACCATCCGGACCTACAAAACCACGCCTCGCTGGGGCATGAACCGCACGAGCTGGAACATGCGTCGTGACGGAATGTCCTTCCCCAGCCGCCGCGCTCCGCGGCCGGACGCGGATACACCCAGCGGCGCCAGCGTCGCTCCGGGCGTCTACGAAGTCATCATGACCTACGGCAACACCACCGACAAGACGATGGTCACCGTTCACGCCGACCCCCGCGAAGATCAAATCCCTAACGCCCTCGACGCCCAGGAAGCCCTCCGCGCTAAACTGGACACTACCACGGCTCACCTGACGACCGCCTGGAACGATCTCCAACAGGCTGGCAAAGCCGTCAAGCGTATCCAGGGCTTGCTGAAAGATGCTCCGAAAATGGTCAAAGATTCCCTGGGCAAAGACGCCAAGGGGATGCTGAAATCCATCGCCGAAATCGAAGAGATCTTCGTTGAGAAGGAAGGCCTCAAGGGAATCCAGCGCAACCCCTCCAACCTGCGGGCGAAGATGTTCTCCGCCAGCCGTTACATTGGTCAGGTGGAAGGAACGTCTACCCAGATGTCGGAGATTGCCCTGGCGCAATACCAGGCGGGAGCTAAGGACTTCATTGCTAAAATTGAAGCCTTCCTGTCGGGTGATTTCGCTGCCTTCCGCAGGGAAGTGAATGCGGCGGATTTGTCGCTGTTTGGGAAGTTGTAGTCGCGGCTTCAGCCGCCGATTGGCAAGCGCAGCGCCAAAGCATATCCTCACCCCCCTTCACGCCTCCTCCATGAGGTGTGGAGGGGGATTTGCTAGTCAGCGGCTGAAGCCGCGACTACTCCTTCCGGAAAATGGTCATCTCCCCCTGCGTAACCTGCAATTCGCCCTCGCCCATAAACTCCACCGTTACGGTGGGGGAAGCGCCTTTTAGTAAGTATTTGTTCGAGCCGGAGGGAATTAGCGGCAAGCTCCACGCGCCGGGGCGGGACATGATAAGTTCTCCTTTTTTGACCTTTACGTCGAAGGTTTTAGCCTTGTTTTTTTCGCTTACGTAGTGACCCTGGTAGGCTTTCCAAAGGGATTTGTCTACGTTGACGTTGGCGGGCAGGGTACTTTCGGGGGAGAACCAGTTATCCCATTCATAGACCGTAGCGATGGAGTTGATAACTTCGGGGATCAGGTCAAACCGTTCACCGTTTTGCATCACGATGGCTCCGTTGCCATTGGTGGTACTACCAACAAAATCGGCCATGAAACCTTCATTGCTACCGCTGTGCCCAAAGTAGAGATGTCCGTTTTTATCGTTCAGGAAAATACCCAGCGCGCAATTGCCACTGGCCTCAGTGGGGACCAACATGGCCTTTGCTGTTTCGGGCTTTAGCAGACGTCCTTCTTGGCCGTTGAAAGCCAGCATCAGGTCAATCATCATTTTACTAAGGTCAGTAGGCGTTGACCAAAGCCCGCCAGCGGCGGATTCCGGGTAGTGCTGGTATTTGTTTTTGAGGGGCTTGCCGTTAGCGAAGTGGGCGGTGGCTAGTTGGTCCTCCCTACCTGCCTGATTGACGGAGTAAAAAGAATTCGTCATGCCTAATGGCTGCAGGACGGCTTCCTGCATGTATTCCGGATAGGATTTGCCACTTATTTCCTCTATCATGAGTTGGGTGAGCAGGGTTCCACCACCGGAATACTTGAAGGTCGTACCAGGTTCCAGAATGATTTCCAATGGATCAGCCTTTACGCCCTTTTGGGTAGTCAGGATATCCAAAAGGGTGGGCAGCCCCTCCGCACTTTTGTAACCGTCAAAACCATGATTGGATAGGCCGGCGCTGTGGGAGAGTATCATTCTGGGGGTAATGATGGCGTCAGGGAATTTACTGGAAGGCGGTATTTGCCAGCTTTTCAGAATGTCGTTGACGTTTTGATCCAGATCCAGCTTGCCTTCCTCCACTAGTCTCATTAGACCAACGGCGTTTACCAGTTTGCTGATGGACGCCGACTGGAAAGGGGTTTCCGGAATTATAGCGGCTGGCGCACCAGCTTCCTTCACGCCGTAGGCTTTTACGCCGACCAATTGGAAGTCCTGCACGACGGCGATGCTTACGCCCGGTACATTGTAGTTGTTCATCCGGTGAGCTAAAGTCATGGGGGCATCCCCTTCGCGGATGATGTCCGGGCGTAAATTTTGTGCTATCTGATCCGTTTTATCCTGGGCCGTTAGTGGAAGCATGAACAGGGTGGCTAGTAGTAACAGCCAGTTGAGACGGTTGAGATTAAATTTCATATCCTGAATTTACGTAGAGGTTTTATGGATTGGTAAGGGGCTACTCTGTTCTAACGTTATGGTAACACTCAAGAGATAGTAGAAATACGCTCCGGTAGTATCAAAAGTGAAGCGGAAACTTTGCTCTTTAAAGACTTCCTCTGCACCTGCGTTCTGCGCCCACAAATACCACCACCGTAGAAGCCAAAATCCCCCGACAATGCTTTTGCACGACCGGGGGATGTGAGTTACGGGAGTGGTTCTATTAATCAATGGTCGCCGTTCCCCGAATCGAGACTCTTCCGTCGGACCTTTGGATGTATAAGCCAGACAGGCCATCAATTATCTTGCGTTGTTTGGAACTAAATCCTGTAGGGGTGCCTGCCTGGAAACCAATAGCTTGATCTACTACCTCTAGATCGTAGAAAACTAACCGAGTATCCAATTCGTCATAAACGTGTATACCGAAGAAGTCACCCTTTTTGACGGATACGGAAATGCTAGCTAGCCTGCCGTTTTTATATTTTACCTTTTGATATTCTACGGTAATGCCGCGTTCTGCAAGAGTTTCCTGTACATCCATCAATGTCTTTTCCTTTGTGGTAGGAAGGATCACAAAATAGATATCCCTACCCGCAGAGGTATTGGTGGAGCTAACGGAGTTGGACCTATTAACGGACATGGAAACGGAATTTGAGGCGGCACCAGAACCTCCTTTATTAATGGTGATACTGGTGTGGGCATTTGCATTGGCCGAGCCTTGTCCTACTATTATCTGGGTCTTCTGCGCCTGGGCGGGGCTAATAACCACCAGCGAAAGAAGAAGCACGGGAAACAACAGTAAATACCGAAAGGCAGAAAGGAGACTTGTTTTTTTAGTATTCATCATGGCAATTCGCATTTTAATCGGTGAATAATTGAGAGGGGTAGTCAGACGTAGGGATTGGCCCCGAACGCCCATTCGTAGTAACTGAAATTGGTAGCCTTTTCGATCAATACCAGCGGAGAGAACCCGCCGGTCGGCAATGTATTCCAGGTTCATTTTTAGTAGCCCGTTGAGGAACCAGGCAAAAGGATTATACCACAAGAGAACCCGTAGTATTTCCCCAAGCAAAATATCCAGGTAGTGGTGCTGATTAATGTGGACCTTTTCGTGGACAATGATTCGTTGCAGCTCCTCCTCGTCATATTTCGTAGGATTGATGACCAGGAAGCGGAAAAAAGAGAAGGGAGGAATGTCCTCATCCGTGTGTACTAAGGTTAGCCCATCTACCCGCGTATTACTGCTGTATAAGATTAGCCTGAAAATGTGGATGAACTGTCGGAGCAGCATGAAAAATAGCAGCGCTACGCCACCGAGGAAAACCCAAACTGAAAGTTGCCAGGCTCGATTCGGGAGTACCGTTACACTGGGTTCGACCGGGGAGCTTTCCGTATTTTCAAGGGGGGATGTGGTAACCATCGGGTCTACTTCTGGCAATGCGTTTGTAGCCCTCGCCGTCAACGCTCTCACGGGCTCAGGAACGCTTTCTTCCAGAAAGCTATGTAAGGGTAACACGGGTAAGAGAAAGGCCAGTAAAATACTTAGGGCCAGAATCATCCGGTTGAGCTGAAGCAATTTACCATGGCGCAGTAGGAGCCAATAGGAGGCCGTAAACAACAGGATCAGCACATTGACTTTGAGAAGATAGAGGAGCATAGGGCGTTATTTATCGTCTCCTTCTTCAATCATCCGGATGACGTCCTTCAGTTCGTCAACACTCAGCTTTTCTTCCTTAACAAAGAAGGCGACGACGTTTTTGTAAGAGTCTCCAAATAGACCGGTAAGCTTTGGGCTAATGACATTGGCGGAATAGTCCTCCTTGCTAATGGCGGGGTAGTAACGATGCGTACTGCCGAAATCTTCCACGAGTAGAAAGCCCTTATCTACTAGCTTCCGGATGGCGGTAGACACGGTGTTGATGTGTGGTTTGGGCTCCGGCAAGGATGCGCGGATATCTTTAGCAAACGCGCGATCGGTTTGCCAAAAGATGGCCATAAGGGCTTCTTCTTTATCCGTTAGTTTCTTCATTTCAATTGATTTGAAACAAAGGTAGGACGGGTTTTGCAGTTCTACAACTGCAACTGCAGTTGTAGAACTGTTTTAACAGTTTTTGCTGTTGTTTCCTCGAGAACTACGGGCGAAAATTTTCAATAAAATCCGTTCATGAGAGCAACTCCTCGCGCATCTTTACGAGTAGCCCGCTCATCCAAGCGGGATCTACCCGCTCCGGCAAAGAGCTCGTCTCCGATAATTTTTCCAGTAGCTCAAGCCGTTCCTCCGCCATACGTAGCACGTCTTCTAACGAGAACTTTCCGGCCTTCACGTCCAGCAGAAATTCACGGTCGGGCCGGAGTATCCGCAGTTCGCCATCCCGAAAGATTTCGATGGCCATGTCCAGCAGCCGCAGGGTATGCATCATATTCTTCGCGTCGTAGCCCTGGCCGTGGTTGATAGTGGATTGATAGCGGACATCATTCCGCTCCGCTACCCATTGCCAGTATTCCCGGTGCTTCCGGCAATAGACGGAGTAGCTATCGTGGTTAAACGACAGGTAGGCTAGGCAATCTTCGCCTTTTGGCACGTTGCTCAAATGAACGTCGTTTGCCTTTGGGCCACTACTTACACCCCGGCCCCAGCTGCGGGACACGTCGCGGTAAACGGCGTGAATGCCCTGAGTGTGATCCACCCGGGCGAGGGCGAGCTCTTCCTCGGGAATACCCTTCACTTCAAGCCATTTTTGTAGTCGGAGACTCTTGCCTTCCGTAATCACGTAACAGAACTGCGCCACGGTCTTCCGCTCCTTCGGCATCGGGTTGTGGACCTTTTTATTCAGCCCGCGAGCCTTTCTGATCTGGGTTGTGGCGTAGCCGGCGAAGGTGCTCTTGCAAGCCTTGGTCAGAAAGTCTTCCACCCGGAGGCGGTCCATTACCGGATGCCGGAATAAGGTCGCAGCTGCCGGACTGGCGAGTAACTCCAGCGCGGTAGGGTTAGATTTTGTCAGCAGTTCCAGAAATCGCCCCAACTCATAGTAAACCCGGTCGTTAGTCGCATCGGCGATCTGCTCGGGGGCGGTACCCGAGTAGAGCTGTTCCCGGCTGGCGTAGAAAATGCCTCGGAAGTCTTCGTCGGAAGTTTCCGTCGCCAGGCCGTAGGCGTGGGAGCCAGAGCGACAGTTCAGCAGAAGGTTATCGATATTCATATTCAGTATCCGATTAGGGTTCGGAAGAGCGCGTCAGCCTCCGTCCGGTCATGGGTAATACGAGCTAGTGTGGAAAGCTTCTCGTCCAGCTCCGCCTTCAGCCCGCTAAAGTAGGCTGCCAGTGAGGGGGGAATCACCATCCGGTGGCTTTCGCCAACGGTCTCTTTCATCGTGATGAGTTCCTCTACCTCTCGACGAATAGCAGCCTTAGGCATGCGCTGTAGTAAATCAGACAGCAGAACAGGTGGATTTTTCTCTTCCGTGAGCACGAACTCTGCCGCCAGAACGGGCCGGAGGTAATAACAGTACTTCTTCAGGTTCCAGTCGCCGGCGGCCTCATCGTAACCTGCGATCTTCGCACTGCGGGCAATGCCGAGATAATGAGCGGCCACCTTATTGGGCTGGAAGTAGGTTGCAGCCAGTGTCCGAAGCTGCGGTAGAAAGCCAGCCTCCTCGAGATACACCACGGGGGAATGCAGCCACTCGATCACGCCAGCGTTGCTGCCCGCCAGGTGGCCGAGCACCTTCCGCAGATCCCAGCCCACCAGATCCAACTCACCGTCGAACTCCATGATTGGCCCGATCATGTCCTTAGGCCGGTCCAGACGCAAATACCATTCTTTGGGGTGCTGGTAGATGAAGCGGACGTCGTAGTCGCTGTCCGTGCTGGCCATGCCCCAGGCACGGCTACCGCTCTCGTTGGCGTAGCGAATGGTGACTTTGCGTTCGGCTGCTACTGCCGCCAGCCGCTTCTGTATAAATTCTTTGGTTAGCATGGGGCGAAAATGCGAAAGAGGAGCGGAAAGTTGCATGTTTATACCGCCGACTAAAGTCGGCGGTACACCTACCTCGGGTCCATAAACACCCGCACCCCCAGCTCCAACGTCAACTGCCAGGGCTGCATCCGCGAAAGATTCGGATCATTGATGGACATCAGGTGGTACTGCAGCACGGGCTGGCCGTAGACACCGACGTGGCGATTGAAGTTGTAGTTGACGCCTGCACCAAAACGACCAATGGGAGCGAGTGAACGGAAGGAGGACTCCTTACGGGTTATGGTCGCTACCGTGCCGGATTTATCCCGACTTATGGTAGAGCCATATTTTCCAAGTATAAAGCCACCCTCTACGAAGGGGCGCCAGGGGCTGTAAGTTTCAAACTCGTAGCGAAGAGCTAGCATGCCCTCAGCGTATAGGTGTCGAATATCGGTCTTGATTTCTCCGAAGTCTTCCCCGGAAGTAACATCTCCATTAAACCCACCATCCCCATCGTGCTGGGTGCCCCAGAGGAGTGCTTGCGTATTCAGCGTAGCCATCTCTCCGTATTGATTAAACTGCAAGCCCGTCCGTAAAAGCAGCCGATGCCCCACCAGGAAGCTGGCCCCGAAACCAAACCGGAATACGGGGGTTGGCCCGGAAGAAAAGGCTGCTGACGTTAATTCCTGCTGAGTGCCGGAGATGCCTCCACCGGTAAATACCTCAAATGAGCCATAGCATTGCCCCGCTAAGCAAAGAGGGAAAAGAAGAGTAAGGAGTAAGGGGAATCTCATGCGTGTCGTTTATTGGTGTACTTCTTATACGGCGGCCGATCCGTTAACGTGACAAGGTTAAGAAAACTTAACGTTTTGGTTGACTTCTCGCCCGTTCGTTTGTTAGGCTGGCTATGACAATGCTTTCCCTCCTGCGCCAGCACCCCCGCTACCTTGGCTTTGGTTTCCTGCACTACTTTTTCAGTGCCGTCGGACAAACCTTTTTCATCAGCCTCTTTGTCGCCAGTATGAGCGAACGGATGAACTGGGAAGACGGTACGTTCGCGGCCCTCTATTCCGGGGCAACGCTGCTGGCTGCTTTTAGCCTGCCCCTCATTGGTACGCAGGTGGATCGACTACGTGTTCGCTACGTCAGCACAGCTACGGCATTACTGGTCGTTGCTGGTTGTTTGATTCTCGGGTTTACACGAAATATTTACCTCCTGGCGGCGGCGCTGTTCATTGTTCGCCTGGGCGGGCAGGGGGTACTAACTTTGATTGGGTCCACTACCATTGGGCGCTACTTTGAAGAAGGGCGGGGCAAGGCTTTGTCCATTTCCATCATCGGTATTTCGGCGGCGGAGGTAGTGCTGCCCTCTGCGGTGGTATACTTACTGGCACGAGAGGGCTACGGTACGGTTTGGCTGGTGGCAGCGGGAGTGGTGGCGCTGGTTTTTATTCCAGCGGTGTGGCTGCTCATCCGACGACACGATAATTTTCAGCGGGCGGACACCGTGGCGGCGGAGCAAGCTGCCGCTGATCCGGAGCGGAAAGAGACCGCTTCGTGGACGCGTGGACAAGTGCTCAAAGACCGCCGCTTTCAAATCCTGATTCCGGTCTTCATTTTTATCCCCTTTGTGTTTACGGGGCTGGTGTTTAACCAGTCCGTCATCGCCGAGCAGCGGACGTATACCGCTGCGTGGATGGCACTGGGTCTGAGTACCTACGGCTTGAGTAAAGTTGTCTGCCTGCTATCCGCCGGCGGGATTTCTGATGGCTTCGGCCCGGCCCGGCTGCTGCGCTTTGTTTACTTTCCGGTCCTGACCGGTCTGTTCTGTTTGTGGGCGGTAAACGGGCGCTTGTCGATTCCCCTTTTCTTTGCCCTAACGGGCATTACGGCGGGCATCGAGTCCGTCATCTGGCCGGCGCTG
>CALIGP010000064.1 GCA_938021455.1 uncultured Lewinella sp.
CCAGAGCTAAGGCATATTGCCCCTAGTGCATCAAGATCAAAGTTCGGTACAGTTATAACTTGCCATCGAGGCACTGTACTTCCCAACTGAAAACCTCACGTAGCTAAGGCTATGATCGGCTTTCAGCTGGTCGTCCAGCACCGCGCTGCCGGCGTTCTAACTAGCACCAACTTCAATCTTGACGCACTAGCTCTTGGCGCACGTACTCATTCCAGTATTGAAAAAATATCCGCTTCACTCAGCCTTGACTTCGGTAAGGAAGCATTAAAGTCAGACGCTGTTCGAAAGCCGAGTGACACCGCAGCGACCGCTGAATATCCGATCTCCCGAAGCTTAAACTCTTCGTCCATTGTTTTAATGTCGATTCCTTCCATTGGTATGGCATCAATACCTAAAGCAGCTACGCCGAGCAGGAGGGAGCCCATGTTCAGGTAAACCTGTTTATCCATCCAGTGGGAAAGGTCTTTGAGGTCAAAGCGGTGGATGTCGGCAAATACTTTCCGGCCAGCATGCATTTGTTCCTTGAATTCCGGCTTAGCGTATCGGCCATCTTCATCTTCCTTATCCAGTAAGTGATGCATGTATTCGTCATCTGCTTCAATACGGGAGCAGAAGAGGATTACGTGCGAGGCATCCAATATTTTAGGGGCGTTGAAACTGAAGAACCCCTGCGTGCCCTTCGCCAGGCGTTCTTTGCCTTCCTGCGTACTGGCGATCACAAAGTGCCAGGGCTGAATGTTGGTACTTGACGGACTCATCCGCAGAAGTGTCTTTACCTGCTCGAACTGTTCGTCCGTTAGCTTTTTATCAGGGTCGAACGCTTTAGTAGAATAGCGCCAGTTCATTATTTTTTTGAAATCCATTTTTATTATTTTGGTTGTTATGATGGATCGTTTTTTAGTCCGTCTTCGTCATTTCATGGATGACGAATTCTGCCACAGCACCTTCCGTCGCCTTTAGGTATTCGGCCAAATGCGGGTTTTTCATGTGCGCTTGCCATAGTTTGCGGCTGGCCCAGTTTTCGTAGAATAAAAACAGGTTCTTATTTTCATTATCCTGATGCAAATCGTAATTGATGCATCCTTCTTCCGCTCTGGTAACGTCAATGAGCTTCTGTAGCTCTGCTTTTACCAGCTCGTCTTTTCCTTCTTTGGCTAGGATTCGCGCTACGATTGTTAATGGCTTATTCATGGGTCAGTTTTTAATCCGGATGTCGGAGATTGATTGAAATGAAAGGTCTTCAGCAGTGGTGCTGAAGCTGATTCTGAAATTGTAAGAGGCTAGTTTGATATTTGTCGGCTCATGTTTTCAAATATTGCTCAATAGCTGATTGGTCAAAAGAATTAATTCTTCAATCTGTGCCTGGTCGGTGGCATCTGTGTGCGCCGGGCCATAACTGCCTCGATCATTATCGAAGTACTTACCGGACATCGCTGTATGTTCCGATTCGGTTGCCAGCGCTACAATAATGTCAGCTCCCTTATCTGCTGGAGACCAATGCTTCCCATAGGCCTCTATTGCCATTTTGGTGTTGAGCAAGGAACCTGGATTTACGGCGATGAAAGGGATGTCTTTTTCTTGATGGGCCATTTGGTGGTTCCACATCGTCAGGGCTAGTTTACTTTGTGCGTAAGCTTCCTGGTCAGAGAGAGCCTGGTCGCCCTTTAAGGCGGGTAAGGATACCGGAGCCTGCGCAGCGGAACTCAGGTTGATCACCATTCCGTGCTGGCTGGCGTGGAGTAGCGGGAGCAGCTCCTGCGTCAGAAGGACGGGAGCCAGATAATTTACCAGAAACCGGATGTCCATTCCCGCCGCATTACGAGGTGATTCTGTAAGAAAGATACCCGCATTATTGATCACTACGTCAAGAGTTGAGTGGTCTGCTTTTATGGCATTAGCCATCACGGAGACGGAGGATAGATCGGAGAAGTCCGCCAGGTAACCACTTGGTTCAGCTTGTGGGGCCGTAGCCTTGATTTCTTTGATGACGGCTTCCAGCTTTTGGGCATTTCGTCCGTGGAGGATTACTTCATGGCCCGCTTCAGCCAGCTTAAGGGCCGCCAGCTTTCCAATGCCATCCGTGCTTCCGGTGATGAGTATTTTCTTTTTCATAGCTTTTATTTGTTTGCGTGGTGAAAATTGGGCAGCACACTTTTGGCTAATCGCTCCAGGGTGTTTTCCGTGCTGCCGGTATCAAACCGAAGGTTGATCGCTAAATGATTGACGCCAGCCTCTTTGAGTAACTGCAAGAATTCGTTGAGAAAATGGATACCCGTTCTGAACCCCAATTGAATGGGCTGCGGCCTGAAGTCAGGATCCGGATGAAGAATCACGTACATGGCTTGCATGAAGGGTTTATCGTGGGTAGCGTGTTGGGCCACCAGGTTTCGCCAATCGGTGATGGTGTGCTGCTGACTTTTCGGGTCCCGTAGGTAGTACATCCAGCCATCGCCATATTCTGCGTTCCATTCGAGACTCTGTCGGCTGTGCCCCGTGATGAGTATTGGGAGCTTATGTCCGTGGGCCTTCGGAAGCACGTCTACCCGTCCGTTCAAGCTGCCGTAGTGGGAAGTCTCAAGCCTTGGGAAGCTCTCTTGAGCTGCCCGTAGGTACGCAACGGCCTCCCGGAATTGCTCCCCCCGGCTTTCGAAATCAAGGCCCATGGCGGGGTATTCGTCCGGACGATCGCCGGAGGCGAGCCCCAAAATCATTCTCCCGCCGGATAAGCGGTCGATCGTCGCAGCGGATTTAGCCACGTGAACGGGATGGTGTAAGGGTAGGGCGATGCTCGATACGCCCAGTGCGATTTGGCTGGTCTGCCCGGCCAGAAAACCGAGGTAGGTGAAAGGGTCGTAGGTCTGGCCAACGTCTCCAAAGGCCGGAACGTTAAACGGAATGTCTCTCGTCCAGAGGGCTTTAAACCCCAACTCTTCTACCAGCTGTACTCGCTCAAGATGCGCGCTCATATTCGGAGGAGCGCCTACGGCATAATCGTCGATGGGGACAACTATGCCGATGCTCATCTCTCCGGCTACGAAGACGGTGTTGAAACCTTTATTGATGGATTCGAATGCTTTCATCTCTTGTTTTGAAACGGTATCTATATTTCGATAAGGCAAAGATGATAGCAAAAAGGTGCGGCGATCTTGTGCATTAAAAGGATAATTATGTATGAATGGAGGTTTTGTACTTGTGTTATTCCTGTTTTACGCACTAATGGCTAGTTTTATCGCTTAATTAGTGCTAAAAGCGAGGCCTTATGCAAGTTGTTCAGTCGAATAAACCTTTTGAAATACAAGTTTTGGAGCTATCCGACTGGCAGGAACGCCCCTTACAGAATAACTTCTTCGAAGTGGTGTACATCGCCAGCGGCAAAGGGTCCCAGTGTATTGACTACAATGAATATGATTACGAGGGCGGGAATATTTTCCTGCTTCCGCCACTTCGCTGCCACTCCTTTAACATCGAGTCGCCGACGAAATTCATTTTTCTGAAGTTCACCAAAGCCTTCTTTACTGCCGACAAGGAATATGGCTCCGACCATGAGAGATGGTTTAAAGAAGCCTCCTACATCTTGGCTAATTACCAGCAGCAACCGGGGGAAGTGATCGGCAATGAGCATGACCGGAGAAATCTGATTGGGCTAATCCAGACCATCATGTACGAAGCACAGAATCATCGGGAAAACGCTAATGAGCTAATTAAAAGCCTGATGGTGAGCGTACTGCACATGCTCATTCGTAGCATTAAGCGCAATAATGCAGTGCAGTCTGCAAGTGTCAGCTCCGATCATCGATTGACGGAAATGACGGCTTATCTGCAGGAAAATTTAGCCTCTCCGGAGAAGCTGACGGTCGATAGTCTGGCGACTCAATTTCACCTGTCACCCACTTACATTAGCGAGTTTTTTCGCAAGAATATGGGGGTTTCTCTTCGGGAGTACATTGCGAAATCACGACTAAAGCTGGTTGAGATTCGCCTGCTCTATTCAGACTTCACCCTCAACGAAATTGCCGACGAGCTTGGGTTTACGGATGCCAGTCATTTATCGCGCACCTTTAAGAAGTACTCCGGACAGTCCATCCGGGAGTTCAGGAGCAAGGGCGAATACAACGTGTTGAAGGTGGCTAAAGGTGACAGCTGTTGAGGCTCTTTTTTTGAGAAGAAATAGAGGGCGCGAACGCAGGAGCAAGCGGAGGTTGCCAATAGCAGGGTAGGGGGACGTCTGGCCTTCTCTTACCCGATGACGGAGAGTCTAGTTGTCCGCTACCGTCATTCTAAGTACTCCTTGGATGAACCCCCAACCACCGTTTTCGCGTTAGAGAGAAAAATATACTGCCATTATGCGCTACCTGATTTTTCTTCTCCCGATTTTGCTGTTCACTACGGCCTGTAATTCCCAGTCCAAAGTAGCTGTCACCAATTCCGACGAGCCCGCCGTCGTAGAAGACATGACCCCTGACTACAAATACGCCCCGCCCGCCGTTGAGGGGGAAATCGAAATAATCGATAAGCCCGCCAGCTACTGGAAGGATGTGCTGGACGCTAAGTCCTTCAACGTGCTACGCGAAGACGGCACGGAGCGTTCCTTCACCAGCCCGTTGCTCAAAGAAAAGCGCGCCGGAATCTTCACCTGTGGCGGCTGTGGCCTGCCGCTGTTCAGCTCTTCGACTAAGTTCAAGTCGGGCACCGGCTGGCCGAGTTTCTACGAGCCCATCAACCCCGCCTACATCAAAGAAGACGTCGACGTCCGCTACGGCATGCGCCGCGTAGAAGTCAGTTGCGCCCGCTGCGACGGCCACCAGGGCCACGTTTTCCCCGACGGCCCCGAACCCACCGGACTGCGCTACTGCATCAATGGCGTGAGCCTCAACTTCGTCCCGATGGAAGACTTCCCCGAAGTCAAGGAATAATCCGCAGTTGGCAACTTATATTTGCCGGCCGTTGGTTCTTCAGTCGGTAGAATTGTAGACGGTAGTGTTGTAGACTGTAGTCGGTAGAATTGTAGATAGTACACTCGACCGTCTACAATCTACCGACTACCAAACTACCGACTAAAAAAAGCCCCCATAGTTCAAGGGATAGAACGTTGGTTTCCTAAACCGAAGATGCAAGTTCGAGTCTTGCTGGGGGCATTTTTTTGAGAATTTACTACTTGATTGAAAAAATACAATGAAGCACCTAATACTACTTCTTATAACAACATTAATGCTTTGGTCTTGCCGTTCAGCTATGGTGAATAAAGAATCCTCTGCTGGGGAATACTTTCAGGTAGAAGTAGTACAAGATGGTAAGTTGATTAAGGAGAAAAACAACATTATCGAATTAGAGAAAAAGCCCTTCAAGTACAGATTAAGGTTCATTAAAACAGACCACATTTATGTTTCTAACTCTTGGGGAACTCACTACTACGACTATCCCGACACTGAAAATATATTTGAATGCCATGAGGAATCCGCCGAAGGAATCTGTGATGTCTGCAGATTTGTTTCAGTGAAAACGGGTACAGAAGATAGGTTCAATGTTGGGAAGGATATTTACGTTGGTAACAGAATCTATCACGGCGTATGGTTTTATGATGAAGAAATTGATTGGTATAGAATGGATAAGGGGGCATTCGTGAAAGACGGAGTTGTTTACGCTACGGTCACCGTTGAGAATATTTATGACTTAGACAAACGTGATGCCAGAAGCTATGAAGAGAGTGAATATGTCTATCCAATTGAGAAAATTGAAGAAGACATTTATGTAGTTTTTGCTACCAGTCATTATGAAAGAGGAATGGAGCATCCGGAAGAATTGCAAAAGGAGAAGTTCGTAATTAAGTTTAAATAGCAATAGTGGCCAAATAAGTATCTATTTTGATTAAGATGCCCACTTTGCGGATTTTTGGCCACGGAATTTTTTCTAAACCCCGCAACTTTCCCCTCCCCCCATCCCATTATCCCCCCGCAGAGTGGAGCAGTGGTCAGCTCGGGAGTCTCATAATCTCCAGATCGTCGGTTCGAATCCGATCTCTGCTACAAAACAAATCCAATGTATAATTCAATCTTACATCTTCCGGTTCTTTCCACTACTTTCGAGCGGTGCTAATTGGGTATTTAATTACCCCAGACGCCCCGCTTAGATTGGTCTAAGTGGGGCGTTTTACATTCAGGGGAGTCCTCTAATTGGCTAAGAGGCTGCGTTTGGAGCGCAGGAAATACAGGTTCGAGTCCTGTTTCCCCTACTCAAATAATTTAACCATGATTTTTAATACGTCGCATTTACGGAGTTGTTCGCTCTGCCCATCCGGGCGGTGGATTCCTTAGTGCGTGTAAACGTTACTTCAGAAAGCCCCGTCAGGATTATACCCTGGCGGGGCTTTCTGTTTTATATCAAGTGTGAGAGGGATATTGGTTTGCCCTGCCAGATTGTGACTCTGGTGT
>CALIGP010000065.1 GCA_938021455.1 uncultured Lewinella sp.
GCACCTGCGCCCGCGCCGCCTTCTACTCCTGCAGTTACGGGGACCAACCTATTTCGCTTCAGCGTTCAGGGTCAGGCACGCAGCGGCTTCGGACTACAAATTTCAGTGAATAACGAATTTGCTAATGTGCTTAAAGAAGTGGAAAGCCTGGAACGTAAATATCAGGTGCCGGTATTGGTGAACATCAGCAGCATCAATGGCCGAACGGCCTTCAAAATTCTCGCTGGCCCTTACGCTAGCCGAGCCGCCGCTGATACTGCCAAACGTAAAATGGTGAGCCAGGGCGCCCGGGAACCCTGGTTACGACCGTTGAATACTTTGTAGTTCCTGTAACGATCGCATTTCATTCGGCATAAAGAGGCAAACAACCCAATATAACCGATATGAAAAATCTGTTCCTCTTTGTAGCCACTGCTCTTTTATTCACCCTAAGCTCCGGATGTGTAAAAAGCATTATCGACCTGGATAGCTGTGATGCCACGCTGTTTAGCGATGATATTAACCCAAAACTAACGGCTTATCAAGAGGCGCTCTCTGCCTATTCTGATGAGCCAACTCAGGCTAATTGCGCCGCCTATAAAGCGGCTGGCCAGGAATGGCTGGATGCCATCAGAAGCTACGAAGACTGTACCTTACTCTATACCGCCAGCTGGCGGGAAGCCGTAGACGAGGCGAAGGCGGAGCTAGACGCGGAGCCCTGTAATTAAGCGGCATACGAGGCGGCGCATACGCAGGTGCAATGGTGGTTGGAAGTGTGTACCAAATGCACAATCAAGTACCAGATAAACCTTCTTTGATAATAGTTTCAGCATTCAGCAGACAGCTTTCAGGGCAGTGCAACCTGAATGCTGTCCGCTGAATGCTCGTTAGGGAGTTGGTATAGTTTTAATCAGCTCGTTTGTGCATCTCGTGATACACACTGGTTGGAAGCCAAGGCATAGTGACTTCCCCTCATTGCTTACCTTCGCCTTCCGGATCAACCCATTGCCCGTATGCGCCTTCTTCTTGCCCTTTGTCTCTCCTTATGCCTCACGACTCTTGACGCCCAGCTTGAATGGGTAGCAGATCACCCCGGCACCATCACTTACACCCTTGACCTGAGTAAGGTGCAACAGCACGAGCTCCGCATTGCGGTCGAGTTTCCGGCCGTGAAGCCAGGCGTGTTTACGGTAAAAATGCCGCAGTCGAGCCCCGGCCGCTACGCCGTACACAACTTTGCCAAGAACGTTTACAACTTGTCCGCTTTTGATTCCGAAGGCTCCGTGCTTAACCTCAGTCAGGAAGACCTGACAGAATGGGCGATCACGGGCCACGACGGTTTCGTCCGGCTGGAGTACACGCTCTTCGCTAATGGTGGAGACGGAACCTATTCCGGTATCGATGACCGTAAGCTGCACCTCAACATGCCCGCCAGCTTCCTGTACGGCGAGCAACTTAATGACCGGCCGGTTATGCTCCAAATCGAAGCGGGGCAACGACCGGAATGGACGGTGGCTACCCAGTTGGTGGACCTTGGGCAGCGCCGCTTCGCAGCGCCGAACTACTACTATTTCTTCGACTCGCCCACCATTGTTGGCGACATCATGCGCGATAACTTTACCGTAGAAAACCCCGACGGTAAGCAGCAAATTATCGAGGTCGCCATGATGCACGAAGGAACGCAGCAAGAATTTGATGACTATCTGACCTGGACGAAAGACATCGTGCTCGCCCAGCAAAAAGTCTACGGCGAGCTGCCAGACTTCGATTACGGTAAGTACACCTTTCTGTGTAGCTATAATCCCTGGATCGGAGGCGACGGTATGGAGCACCGTAACTCGACCATTTGCTCAGCACCCGTTGGTCTGGAAAAATTTGCGGACCGCCTGATCGGCACCGTCAGTCACGAGTTTTTCCATTGCTGGAATGTAGAACGCATCCGGCCCGCCAGCCTCGAGCCCTTTAGCTTTGACCACGCCAATATGAGTGGCGAACTTTGGTTTGCCGAAGGCTTTACGAGTTACTACGACGATCTGTCGCTGGTACGTGCCGGGGTAATGAGCCTCGAAGACTATGCTAAGGGCCTGACCGGCCAACTAAACTATGTGTTGCTGCGCCCGGGAAGAGGTTACCGGAGTCCGGTCGAAATGAGCCAACAAGCTCCCTTCGTGGATGCCGCAACGGCAAATGACCCGGATAACTTCTCGAATACTTTCGTGAGCTACTACCCTTACGGCGCAACGGTTGCGCTGGCCCTCGACCTGACCCTGCGCGAACGGGGTCACAACCTGGACGAGATGATGAAGCTCATCTGGGAGCGCTACGGGAAAACGGAGATCCCCTATCACATCCGTGATCTGCAACTGGCCCTCGGCGAGGTCGTAGGCGATCAGCAGTGGGCCGAAGATTGGTTTGCCGATCATGTGTACCGCAGCGAATTGCCGGATATCGGTGCACTACTGGACAACTATGGCCTGCAGCTGACGCAAGAAGAACCCGACTCGGTTGGTTTTCTTGGTTTGCGCCTGCGGGAAAATGACGGTGTGGTTTCCGTGCGCGGAGGCATCGCCGAGAACAACCCACTCTACGCTGCCGGGCTCGATGAGGATAGCGAAATCCTAAGCCTCAACGGACAGCCAGTGACCTCCACTGAAAATTGGGATAAACTGACCGCTGAACTGAAAATCGGGCAATTCTACGAAGTGACCTTTAAGCAGTTGGGGCAGGAAAAGACGGGCCGTTTTCAGGCGGCTTCCAGCCCGGCCCTGATACTCTCCGTAGAAGAAAAGCCTAAGGGAAAAGCCCGTAAGGCGCGGAAGGCCTGGTTTTGGACGGAGTAGGATTGGTCTTTTAGTTCGTTGGTCTTTGGGGACTACCGCATTTGGGAGGTGTTTCAGGTGAAAGTATCCTGAAGCCTGCTGTAATTTGAGCTCCCTCACCCCAGCTGCGCAGCAGCGTGCCTTAAACCAGTGGCAGCCCACCACGCATTAGCAGCGAAGCTAAAAGGCCAACGAACCAACATACTAGATAAGGTCGCTACGATAGGATTCCTCCCGGCGGAAAGTGAGCAGTACACCGCTGGTTTTACCGTGATCCCACATGTTGGTAGCCAGCGAGGTGGCGGAGACGAACTCCCAGCCGTTTTTGGCAGAATCGTTAATGATTTTATCGAATGCTGCTGTGTCGGTAGCGCTCCGGAATTTAGTGGAGTAGATGAGAGATTTGTGTTCGT
Organism: uncultured Lewinella sp.; assembly: GCA_938021455.1. Classification (GTDB taxonomy): domain Bacteria; phylum Bacteroidota; class Bacteroidia; order Chitinophagales; family Saprospiraceae; genus Neolewinella. The sequence continues at coordinate 3,212 of CALIGP010000065.1, forward strand.
AGTTGGGCATGGAGAAGTGTATTTGACGACAAGATAGGTTGGTGGTGAGTAGAGAGAAAAGGATTCGATGAAGGCAAAGAGAAAGTCGACGATGGAGATATGGCCCTGTTCGGAAGTTACTCATGTGGGCGCCGCAGCGCAGGTGCAAAGAGAAGAACTTTAATAGGCAAGGGACGCTTATGTTACACTGCACTAGGGTATAACCACTAACAGGCGCCCTTCCAGTAAGCAGGCTATTACTTGCCCGTGCCCCAGCCACTCCCCATCCGCCTCCAGTTCCAGCTTATCCTTAAGTGGGGTAATGCTTACGGAGGTAGTTGTCGTCAAAGTAACCCCCTTCACCTTCCCGATGGAGCCCGCGTAAAACCGCCAGGATTCGGCGATGATTCTCCAGACCGACAGCCGCCTGGCGAAGGTGAGCGCCAGCGTCTTCGCCGTCGGATCCGCCTGGGGCACCAGCCGCATGCCGCCGCCGCTGTAGCGACCGATGCCGAGATTAATGGTGTGTACGGGACCTTCCCAAACCTGATCGTCGTAGGCGATCCGCACGGTCGGGGCCACAAAGTCCCGTAAGAAAAGGAGTGTCAATACGGGATAGATGAACCGATGCTTAATGGGGCTTTTCTCCGCGCGGCGGAGAACCTCCGCGTCGTAGGCCATACCCGCAACGTTGAGAAAGTGAGTAGTCGTGGACCTCGAAGCGTCCCGTAGCGCAGCGGAGGGTCCTTCGAGCGTCCTGGACCGCCCAGCCCTTGACGGAGCCGCTTGGTAAATAAGCACCCCCACGCCGTGCTGGATAGTTTTTTGGGCTTTGAGCATGGTGATCCAGTCTTTTAGTTGCCGGGGCGTGTTCAACGTCCGGACCCAGTCGTTGCCGGAGCCCAGGGGTAGGGGAGCGTAGGTGACCTGCCCCAGCCCGTTAGCAGCAACGATGCCATTGAGAATATGGTGATGGGTGCCATCTCCACCTACGCCCACGAGGTGAGTATTGCCTGACCGAACGGCAGCTTCGGCGAGGGCGGAAAGCCCGGTCTCAGTCGTGCTTTCCGCCCAGCTCATGCCAGGTAATGCGGCTTGTAAGCGAGGCAGTATTTTTTGCCATCGCCGCCGGGCTCGTCCCCGGCCAGCGGCGGGGTTAAGGAGGAAGTGCCATTGGGGGGAAGGTGCGTCCATGGTAGTATAGTTGACTCGGTCACCAGAGGTGAAAAATTTATAACGCAGTCTGCCGCCGAAGCGGGCCACTCGGGCACTTCAGGTCAGGATCGGAGCGAATTAGATAATTGGCTGGTTATGATTTCAAAAATCGCCCGAAGTGCCCTAGTGTATTATAAAGGTCGAGTTTTAGCAGCAATTCGTCGGGAGAAAGCTGTGCTTCCCTTTTATTTTCGGACATTCGGCGAAGTAATGAATTCGTGACGGCTATTTTAAGTAGCCTTCACCGTTTTTTGAAGACTGGCCAACATGAGTACACCTCCCATCATTGAAGTTAAAGACGTCCGCAAAGCGTACGGAGAAAAAGTCGCCGTTGACGACGTAACCTTCGCCATGCCGCCCGATGCCATCCTCGGGATGCTGGGGCCAAACGGTGCGGGTAAGACCTCCCTCATCCGGATGATCACCACGATCACGGCTCCGGATGCCGGACAAATTTTCTTTCAGGGCGAACCGCTCAGCGGTTACCACCCGACGCAGATCGGGTACCTGCCCGAAGAGCGCGGCCTCTACAAGAAAATGTACGTCGGAGAGCAACTCCTCTACCTGGCCCGCCTGAAGGGACTAAGCAAAAAAGAAGCCGAGGAAAGAGCTCGGGAATGGTTGGGGAAGTTCAACCTGGAAGATCAGTGGTCGA
>CALIGP010000066.1 GCA_938021455.1 uncultured Lewinella sp.
ACCCAGGCCTGCATGACGGCCTTTTATGAGAAGTATTTCAACGACGACAATCCCAGAATCTTTGTAGCCGGCATTAACCCCGGCCGCTTCGGCGCCGGCGTGACGGGTGTTCCCTTCACCGGACCCAAGATGCTGCGGGAGGAATGTGACATTGAACATTCCTTCACGAGTCGACCAGAGCTCAGTGCGGATTTCATCTACCGATGGATCAATGCAATGGGCGGACCAGAAATCTTCTACAAGGATTTCTACATCACCTCTGCCTGTCCGCTGGGCTTCGTCAAAAACGGCAAGAATTATAATTACTACGACGATAAAAAGCTGGAGAAGGTTATTCGTCCACGGATCATCGAGAACTTCAATACGCAGCTGGCTTTTGGTAGCAAAACAGACTTTCTACTCTGTCTCGGTGAGGGAAAGAACTACAAATTCCTGAAGGCGCTCAACGACGAGCAAAAGTGGTTCGGAGAAGTCATTCCGCTCTCTCATCCACGGTTTGTTATGCAATACAAACGCAAGAGCCTCGATACTTATCTGGAGGATTATGTGGCGAAAAGTCAGCGGGCGTTGGGTTAGTATTTTGATCTTTTGGTTCTTTAGTCTTTTGGGGCTACCGCGCGTGGGAGGCGTGGGAGGCGTGGGAGGCGTGGGAGGCGTGGGAGGCAAATAAAAATCTAATCCAGCAGCCTATCAGAAGCTACTGTCCACTTTTGTGAGGAGGTCCAGTAGCCTCAAAGAACTAACAGACCAAAGAACCAACAGACCAATAATCCTTTCACACCCGAAACCGGCTCCTGAGCAGTAAATAAACGATCGGGCCAAAGAGTGGCAGCAGCAGAACGGCGTAGAGCATACCGTTGCCCAGCCCTGCATTGGCGCGGTCGGCGATATCTTTACGAGCAATCCGCAGGATCGGCCAGTAGATGGCTACCGCAACGGCAAGAATACAGAGAAGAATGAGGGTATCTTTCATATCGGGTAAAGTTACAACGGTGCTAGCGGGTCCCTCGTTCAACTACTCTGCTACTTCTTCGTTTAGTGGGCATGACAAGCTTACAAAAAGGCGATGCCGCCCCCGATTTTTCCGGTACCCTGCACGATGGCAGTACCGTTTCTCTGGCTGATTATGCTGGCAAGAAACTCATCATTTTCTTCTACCCCAAAGACGACACCCCCGGCTGTACTGCCGCGGCCTGCTCCCTACGCGACCACTTCGGCGAGCTAAAGGCGAAGGGCTACGAACTGCTGGGCGTTAGCCCGGACAAGCCGGCAAAGCACCAGAAATTCATCGATAAGCACTCCTTACCAATGCCATTACTGGCCGACGAGGAACACAAAATGATGGACGCCTACGGGACCTGGGGACCTAAGAAGTTTATGGGCCGCGAATACGATGGAGTGCTGCGCACTACCTTTGTGATTGACGAAAACGGCATAATCGATCGGCTATATACTAAGGTAAAAACCAAAGTACACGCGGAGCAGATCATGGCCGACGAAGCGTAACCTACTTAATAAATTCCCCCAATCGGTCAATTAAGTTTTATCCTGGAAGGCATCCGTGCCGGTCTGCTACTAGCGCTGCTGGTGGGGCCGCTGCTGGTGTTATTGCTACAAATGAGTTTGCGACGGGGGACGCTGTCCGCCTTCATCGCCGCACTGGGCATTTGGGTGAGTGATGTAACCTTGATTGCCGCCACGCACTACGGAATTGGCGGGCTTTCTCCGCTGCTTAGTACCGTCTATTTTCAGGAAATCGTTGGTTCCGTAGGAAGCGCCATTCTACTCGTCACCGCTGCATTCATGTGGTTTCGGGACCCGCCAGACTTATCGGAGGAGCGGGGAATCCCCAGTAAACGAGGGCTTTTAAGTGCCTTTGCCCAAGGGTTTGCGATCAACACCTTCAATCCCTTTACCATCGGTTTTTGGTCCTTGTTTACCGTTACGCAGGTCCACGACCGGGATCTTAACGATGCCAATGCCTGGGCCATCTATGGCGGAATACTATTGACCATCGTTATTACCGATTCCATCAAAGTACTGGGGGCTCGTAAACTGCGGGACATGCTCACCCCGAAGGTCATCCTGCGGGTACAGCGCCTGGGCGCGCTGGCGCTGGGGGCGTTCGGGGTGGTGCTGGGGGTAAGGGTTTGGTTGGGGTAGGAATGCTTTCAGGATGGAGTACTTCGGCCGGCTCTGCGGAGGGCGCGAGACCGCAGGTGCAAGGGAAGGGTAAAAAGCATTGTTGATAGCTCCAACTACCTCCCCACATTCTAAGTTAATTGCTTTAAGTTGGTTGGACGAATGACCTCCAAAGCCCTATTTCTCCTACTAATTCTTATCGCCAGTATTCTCTGCGCCATTAACATCGGCTCGGCGGAAGTACAAACCTGGGATGAAGCCCGTCGCGGCATTAACGCGATCAGGATGCTACAAACCGAAGACTGGTGGAACTATCGTTTTTTGGACCAAACGGACAGCTTCAACACCAAGCCCCCTCTTTTCACCTGGATGTTAGCCTTGAGCTTTAAATGGTTTGGCGTCAACATCTGGAGCCTTCGTCTACCATCCTTGTTGGCAATGCTTGCCTACCTAAGCTACCTGTGGACCTGGATAAAAGGATGGAAAAACAGTCGATTAGCTGACACCTCCCTTGCCATTCTTATTTCCGTCAATGGGATCATTGGCTTCCACGTCGCTCGCTCAGGAGACACGGACATGCTCTTCCTCTTGTTTCTTACCGTTGGCCTTGGTGAATTTTTCTGGTACCTGAACGGAGCTAAAGCCACTCGGCTATATTGCGCACTCGGAGCAATTCTGTTAGCCTTCTTAACCAAAGGTGTTGCCATCGCACTGATTTTACCTGGCGCAATGGCCTACGCGTGGCGAAAAAAGGCCGTATGGCAACAAAAAATCCGCCCAGCCTTATTTGTACTAGCAGGCACTGCCGTTGCGGGTCTATTGGCCTATTATCTATGCAGTCAGTTTGGTCTCGCGACTGATTACCCAAACGAGCAAAATAACCTATGGCAAGCCATGTTCTTAACCGACGGAATTGAGCGTTTCAGCAACTCCGAATTTGAGTCCGGTTATCATTGGGATTACCTACTCGTAGCCCTTGACCTGGGCTTTGGCCCGTGGATATACCTATTATATGCGGCAGTGATCTTTCTTCTCTTCACCCTAGGTTGGAAAACGCTTTATCGACGAGTAAAAGAGGACGAGCTCTTGGTTTTCAGCCTTTTCCTCTTTTGTTCCGTTGGTCTTTTGCTGACGATAAGCCAAAGCAAACACCAATGGTATCTGGCTCCGACCTATCCATTCTTAGCCTATGCCTTAGCTCGGGTGATTAATTTCATGCTGGAATGGAAAGGCTTCCTAGCTTATCCCATCCTACTCATATGGTTGGTGCTCATCGGTTTTAAAGCCATGCATCACTATCAAGATCAAGACCCACTAACACCACTAACTGAAAACTGGAAAGATGATCTGCTTAATTATACGTCGGTAGTGGTACCCGACAATGCCCCTCAACAATTACTCTTTCATTTGTATCTCTGCAATCCAGAACTTCAAATTGTAACGGGAGCGGCTTCTGCTGACCTGCGGCTACAAAAAGGAGACTGTCCAGATAAAATACTGGGCTATTGTTTAGAATAAGCGAAGTGCTGATTTTTTTAACACCCTCTTATGCATCCACTTATCCGTTTTCACGTTCCTATCTTTGCAAACTCAAGCCAAACTACTATGCGCACGCT
>CALIGP010000067.1 GCA_938021455.1 uncultured Lewinella sp.
AATCACCACCCAGCTCCTTCAACCTCCTCTGCACCTGCGGCCGCGCCCTCTGATGTTTTCATCCAGCGCATCCACAGAACGACCATTACCCAAACAATAACCGTTACCGCCGGCAAGACAAAGGGGATTTCCCGAAGAAAATAATGTCCGAAACCAAAAATGGGCGCCAGCAGGCTGACCACCAACAAGGGGCCGAAGTTGGCAAACTTGGAATCATCTTTAGCCCGTGAAAAAGGATGACCGCTATCCACCACATTGTAAATCATGGAGAAGAGAATAGCATTTCCACAGCCCAACACAATGTCTAACCAGTAGGATGGGCCCCAGTAAATCAGCACAACGCTGTACACCAGAATGGCGGTTGGCAAAAAGAACATACCCAGCACGGCCATTAACTGGCCGTATTCAATGCGGCGTGGATGGGGATTGGCGGTCGCTTCGAAGATCCAGGCAGCGCGGTATTGATCGCTGACTTTAGTCTGCCCCAGCGGAATGACGATGATCCAGATAACGAAATATAAGAGCATGAGCATCGTACCGTTCCCGACGGAAAAGGCTTCCTCACCGCTAAAGGCATCCCGAAAAACAGTGATGAGTAAGACGACCGGCATGTAGACCATGGCCGGGTAGGTCCGCTGCTTGAAGGTGAGGTCCCGCAGCATAACGTTCCAATGAAATTTGAAGGATACCCGCTCGAGATTAGGAGCAGTAAGCAGGCCGGCTAAACGATCTCGGATGGGAGAGCCCTTTACTTTCCCCCCTACCGCCTGCAGGTCATCCGCAGTGACGGAGCCTACTTCCCTCAGAGCAAGTAACCGATCCGCATAACCTCTGCTCTGACGAACATAAAACCAGAGACCGCCAACGGCGGCAATGATGGCTAAAGTACCTTGGGCAAAGGTCATCCAACCTACCCAGAAGGTGGTCATCGTCTCATACAAACCACCCAACCATAAACCGGGAAAAGCAAAGCCAAGCGGTTCTCCTACCAGCACCATCTCTTTAAACTGAGAAACATCGCCCATCAGACTGGGCAACTGATAAGCAATGAAGAAGACGAACGTGGCTACGATCTGGAAGTAGCCGACAATCTTTTTCACTCGTTCGGGGGAGACCTGACGGAGAAGAACCAGGTAAAAAACCAGGGTACCCGTCATCGTAATCAAGAGGGTAAATACTGACAGTAGAAGATAGACAAAGAAGGGCCAGACGCCAATCCAGAAAAGGAAATAAATGCCCGTCGGTACCCCAAGGCAAAGTCCGAATTTGCTGGCAAATACGCCAATGTGCAGAATACGAGATAAGCTAAGCGTCAGGTCATTGATTGGTCGACTAAGCAGCACGTATAAATCCCGCTGATCAAAGAGGTTTTCGCTCATCTCCGTAATCAGCATGAGGCCGATATAGATCATCCAGAAAGAGAAGACAAAACCCAACGCAGTGGGCACGTCATTCACCAGATTGAATATCATTACCAGGAAGACGCCAAACATGGCGATGAAGAGGTATACGAAGGTTTGCATCCCCGACTTCTTCGATTGCTGCCGCCCCATGGCGAAGCCGCCACGGTCATCCATTTTCAGCTTAGCGGCAAGGATGAGAGAGATGGCTTTGGGATCCGCCCCCAAGCGGCTCCAGAGTGGATTGGCCAGACCTACCAGCCAGACAAATAGCTTATTCATCAGCGGTGAAATCAAAATCGGCGATGGACTCATTGCCAGCACCCGTTAGTTCAGAAAATAGGCTCTCCAAGCTTCCATTAGGCACCTGAGCATTGATTTCGGCGAAGGTGCCGTTAGCAACGATCTTACCCTTATCGAGTAGAATTATCCGGTCGCTTATTTTCTCCACGACCTCCATGATGTGGGAGCTGTAGAAAATCGTCTTTCCGCGTTCCGTCAGATTTTGCAACAACTCCTTGACCCGGATGACGCTGTTGGCGTCCAGTCCAGCAAGCGGTTCATCCAGAAATATGAGATCTGGATCGTGCAGCAGGCCACTGATAAGTAAGACCTTTTGTTTCATCCCTTTGGAGAAACTGTCAATGCGTTGCCCTTCACCGTAATTCAGCTGGAGGTATTCTTCCAGGCGATTAGCGCGCTTGACGGTTGTTTCCCACGGAAGGTCCTGCAGACCTCCCACCAGCTCATAGAACTCCGTTGGGGTAAGCATCTCGTAGATGTCCGCTGCTTCCGGGATGTAGCCGATTCGGCGCTTGACTTCGATGGGGTTCTCTTTCACGTTGAAGCCCATCACCTCTACTTCTCCGTCGAAGCGGGAGTCGAGTCCGGCTAGAATTCGTATCGTCGTTGATTTGCCGGCACCATTCCCACCGATATACCCGACAATCTGCCCGGCTTCCACCTCAAGATCAATGCCGTGAAGAACTTTGTTTTGAAAATAGGCTTTTCGGAGATTACGGATACGAATGACGGCCATGATGGGAGTAGGTGGTTGATCAAGATCAAAGATAATCGAAGGTAATTATTCGACATGGAATTATCGACGAACGGGGCAGTATTAGCCTTTGATAGAACCCACCAACGAATCTAGCCCAGCCGGCGGACCGCTGGTTATAGTCCCCTCGGTCACCAGAGGTGAAAATTTTTAAGAACCAATTTTAACGAAGCAGGCGGCTTGGTCACTTCAGGTCTGGAACGAAACGTTTGAACGTCTTACTTGCTGAGTTTTTGAAAATCACCTGAAGTGACCGAGCTTACTGTAGATAAGCTAGCCAAACATGCACTAACTTACCCATCTATATAATTGCCTACACATGGACACCAGCAAGAACAAAGAAAACGCCGTCGCCTTCTACAAAATGGCTTATGAAGGCGCTCCTAAAAAAGCGGTAGAATTATACGTTGGAGACGAATACATCCAACACAACCCTGACGTAGCCACTGGGCTACGGGGCTTCGTTGATTATTTCGATCGGATGCAGGAAGAGTATCCCCAAAAATCCATCAAGTTCCTTCGGGTAATTGGAGAAGGAGAGCTCGTAGCACTACACACCCACCAGATTTGGCCCGGCAATGACCAGTACGTCACGATGGATTTTTTCCGCTTTGACGAAGCTGGTAAGATCGTGGAACATTGGGATGCCATCCAGCAAGTGCCAAAGGAGATGGCGCATGATAATGGAATGATCTAGTGTTAATCCTGCACCTCCCCCCGCCCCACCAGTTTCCGCGGGTTATTGTCTTTATCTCTCAACAGAACTTTCAAAGAAAGCGAGCGGCCATTACGCACATAATTCACTCGAATCCGGTCTCCCGGCCGATAGCGACTGAGCTGTTCCTGAAACTCGCTGGCGGAGTTAATATCTGTACCGTTGATGGTGGTGATGACGTCGTCTACTTTTAGGCCGGCGCGGAGCGCGGGGCTATTATCCCGTAATCCGGTGATCAGGACTCCTGCCGCAGCCTTGAGCCCCAAGCTCTCCGCCTGGGCCGCGTTCACGCCCTGAATGTAGGCTCCAAGAACGGCCCGACGGACCTCCCCGAAATCCCGAAGGTCTTCCAACACCCGTTTGGCCAGGTTTCCCGGAATGGCAAAGGCAAAGCCCTGGTGGCGGCCGCTGCTGGAGAGAATCGCGGTGTTGATCCCGATCAGTTCTCCTGTCGTATTTACCAGTGCTCCACCGCTATTTCCGGGGTTTACGGCAGCATCCGTTTGGATGAAACTCTCGATTCGGTCTTCAGGCTCGAGGACATCAATGCTTCGGCCTTTCCCCGAAACGATCCCGGCGGTAACGGTAGAATTCAGGCTGAAGGGATTGCCTACTGCTAGCACCCACTCTCCGATTTGTAAGCTATCGCTGTTGCCAAAGGTCAAAAAAGGAAGTTTACCTTCAGGTTTTATCTTCAACAAGGCCAGGTCCGTGCTTTTATCCTCACCAACTAAAACAGCGTCGTATTCGCGCTTATCACCGAGAACTACGCGTAGCCGTGTTGCGTCCGCGATTACGTGTCGATTAGTAACAATGAGCCCGCTTTTATCAATGATTACACCGGACCCCGTCACGGAGCCACGAGGCCCGGGCTCAAAGCGGCTAACGGAGGAAGAATAGGCCCGCAAAAAGACCACTGCCGGGGTTACTTTACTAGCCGAGACCGTAAAATCCGTTGGTAAGCTACCGGAATAAGATCGGGAATAGGACTCGTTTCCGGCATCCGTTACAATTACAGAAGTCTCAGGGGCGCTCGCCGCAGGTGCAAAGAAGGCTCGCTGAGCAAAGAGGGCTAAGGCTGCTGACAAAAGACAGCAAACGAAAAGGGTAATTAACTGAGATACTTTCATTCGGGGACACAAACGATGGGGGGATGGGGATTAGTGTGAGGATAACGGCATCGGTTGAGGACCTTGGTTGCTGAGCATAGCCGAAGTACCGGTCCGAACGCGAACGGCCCCGAAGGCTCCCGGAGCGGGTTTAGGCGGTAGCTTCTGCCCATCCTAAACGCTATACAGGCAAAGTCGCGTTCCGTTCCTTTGCCTGGTTCGAACCGGAAGCCCTCAAGCGCTAATTCTATCAAACTATCCTACTATCTTCGCCCAATGGAAGATAAAGACCCCTACGATGGTGAATACATCGGCAACATTTTCGGCTGGAAAATTTCCTTCATTGGCCTGGGCGTTATCCTGTTATTTACGGCCATAATCGCCTATCGTCATTACACGATGGATGTTCCACTCGGTTTTGATGACCCGCTGGAAAGCGAAGAAGAAAAAGCCCGTTACGCCCCGCCCGGTGCTGCAGATCAAGACACTACCTTTCGCCAATAGAGTTAATTCTCCCGCCGTTAACCTTAATAAACACAGCAACATGCCCACTTTTCACAAATACCATGGCGCTGGCAACGACTTCATCCTCCTGGACGACCGGGACGGTGGTCTCCTGGACCAGTTTGATCAGCCGACCATCGCCAGTTATTGCGCTCGCCACTTCGGCATTGGCGCGGACGGTCTCATGCTATTAAGAAACCACCCTGAATACGACTTCGAGATGGTCTATTACAACTCCGACGGAGCGCCGAGTTCCATGTGTGGAAATGGTGGTCGTTGTATCGTGCGCTTCGCGCACGACCTGGGCATTCACCGAGAGGAATACAAGTTCCTTGCCGTAGACGGGCCGCACCGGGCGAAAATTCTCGACAACGGAAATATCTCTTTAGAAATGATGGACGTGTTGACCATCAGCAGCCCACGGGCCGAAGCCTTCGTGCTGGATACCGGTAGTCCACATTACATCGCCTTCGTTGCGGATGCAGAGCTGGTAGACGTTGTCCCTCGCGGCCGAGCCATTCGCCAATCCCAGCCATACGCAGCGGCTGGAATAAACGTCAACTTCGTTAGTGGAGACACTAAGGGACTAAGCATCGCGACCTATGAACGTGGAGTGGAAGACGAAACACTCGCTTGCGGTACCGGTGTAACTGCCGCTGCCATCGCTGCCGTACATCGCATCAATACACCCACCGGAGATTTCCGTATTCCCGTCCGGGCCAAAGGAGGTATGCTCGCGGTAAGCGGGCATCATCAAGACGGACGTTACACGAATCTGTGGTTGGAAGGGCCTGCAGTGCGGGTTTTTGGCGGAGAGATGTAGTAGGGGTGAGGACCTCCAGGTCCGACAATGAAGCGATAGCGGCAGGTTTTAGTCAGATCAGGAGGTCTTCCGCCCAAAAAATCAGACGAGTCCCAACACCTCGAATTCCAACTCATTAAAAAAGAAGTGCTCCCCTACCCGCTTGCCATGTAATTGCTGCCCGATGGGGGCTCCCAGAGATGTACAAAAGATTGTCCTTCCACCAAGTTTGACTTTACCAATTCCAACGGCCAAAAAGTACAAGCCCCGATTAGTCGCCACCAGGCTCCCCGTAGCAATCCGATCTCCGGAAGCCGTTTCCCTCACTCCTGCCAACGTCTCTTGAAGTTTCCTCACCTCGCCTAATTGAGCGTTGAGCTTGGCTTCTTCCATCTGCATCATGGCGCGGCCAGTTTCGAACTTATCGCCAGCGCTCGACTTCGTCTCTCCGTTCCTGGATTCTTCAATACTCCGCAAAGAGCTGGTGATGGTGGTCAGTCTTTCCTCCACATGCGCGTGGCAGTGTTCAATGAGGCCTTTTTTCAGCTTTAATCCTTCTTCCATCTGGTTCCATGCTGGTTTAGCCCGCAAAGTAAGCAAACGTCTAAAAGAAGTGGGAGAAAAGTCTAAACATGTAAATACCAGGCATTTCACCGGTCAGACACAGGAGAAAATTACTTATATAGGCAAAGACTATAGCCTTTTATTTAAATCGAATCATGCAATTGGTTTATTCCCAACACACCACTACTCGGCAAATTTTATGTTTGCTGCTCACTTTGCCTCTATTCACCATTGCCACGGCACAGGAACAGGAACAGGCCAGGATAGTTTATCAAGACGAAAACGGATGCCTACGCTACCAGTCTGACACAGAAAGTAATCGTCTTTCTGATTTCAGCCACGCTGGCTATCACAATGGGGAAAGAGACCTTCCGGTCGTTCCGGTTGCCCTAAGTATTGCACCCGTTGAGGGAGACAATACTGCCCACGTACAAGCTGCCATTGATCAGGTCTCGGCCTTACCGTTGGATGCTAACGGCTTCCGTGGCGCTTTGCTATTGGAAGCAGGCAGTTACCCGATTAGTGGTTCTCTTCGCATCAACGCCAGCGGCCTTGTTATCCGGGGTGTTGGCCAGGGAGAAGACCCCAATAGCAATACGGTTATTCGTGGTGTAGGCAACGCCGCCGATAGGCGTGAGCTGATTGTCTTTGGTGCTCCTGGCAGACCCGATTGGTCCGGTGAACTTGCCGGCACCCGCAGCGTAGTGACCAGTGAGTTTTTGCCCGCAGGCTCCCGATCAATTGAAGGAGCCGCAGCGGAGTTGTATGACGTTGGCGACAACGTCATCATTTTCCACCCCAGCACCCAGGAATGGCTGGCGAGTATCAACAACGGAGATACTGCAGGGGACACCCCCTGGCAGCCGGGAGAGATTGACATTTACTACAACCGATACATTACCGACGTCAATATTCCGGAGGGGAAAATCACACTCGACGCCCCTATTTTTGATCACTTACGCCGCTCGCTTGCCCAGGCCGAAGTTTACGTACTAAATGAGCCTAATCAACTGCGGGAAGTTGGCATCGAAAACCTGCGTATTTTCATTGAAACCACGGGGCAATTCGCCGAGACCCACGTAAGGACCTGCATTGCCTTCGATGGAGTTGAAGATGCCTGGATTAAGGAGGTGACGGCCCTACACTTTATATACGCCCTGGTGGACATGCGCGCCACCACTCGTGCAACGGTGATGAACTGTTCCGCACTCGAGCCTCACTCTCTGGTTACGGGGTCGCGCCGCTACAACTTCAACGTGAGCCGGCAAACCAATAACGTATTATTTACTGGCTGCACCGCGAGTGATGGCAGACACTCTTTTGTGTCCAACGGAACAAGTAGCGCCTCCGGAATTGTCTGGACAAACTGCACTACCCGGCGCGACTACACCAGTAGTGAAGGACATCGCCGATGGAGTCAGGGCTTACTATTTGACGACATTGAATTCATTGATCCAAGATTCCGGGTAATGATGGGCCTCTATAACCGGGGGGACTACGGAACGGGACACGGGTGGTCAACCACCAATGGGGTAGCCTGGAACGTTCGGATGCCCGTAACGGGAATTACGTTACTCCACAAGCCGCCTGGCAGGCAAAATTTTGCCATTGGTGGCCGGGGTATTCACAGCCCCTTCGGTGATTTTGATCACCCCGTAGGATATTCTGAGCTAATGAATAAGATACCCAGCATAACCTCTCTCTATGCCGCTCAACTTTCCCAGAGAATGGCAAAAGGCACTGCGCCAGACGCGCCCGTCCTGACGAACGCCAACAGAGAAAACGATGGCCTACGTCTCGAATGGCTGGATATTGCCAGTCTGGAAACGGGATATGTAGTTACCTATACCCATTCAGAAAACATCAACCGGGTATTCTTAGACACCTTACCCGCCAATACGACTTCTTACATTTTAGACGAGCAGCCTGCTGAACAGGGGGCATTACAATTTCAAGTCTTCGCACTTGGCCACGGCTGCCCCTCTCCGTTTTCCAACCCGATGGAGGTTGATTTTACGAATAATGTCCGGGAAGCCACCTCTCAGGAATTAAGGGTCATTCCAAATCCAGTGGCTAATGAATTACGGCTACAAACGGACCTCCCCCTGCGATCAATAACCGTTCTAGATGCCAATAGCCGGCAAGTGATTCGTTTGACAAACACCCGGAAGATCAATGTTTCCCAGTGGTCCCCTGGCACTTATTTTTTACGGATAGAAACCACCTCTGGGCAAGCGTATTCCACAAAATTCATCAAGCAATAAGCTACAGCGTTTTTTCGGGCGCGGGACCGCAGGATGCAACGAATTTCTCTACGAAAGCAAGGAGTTCTGACCAACCAATTTTACCAAAGACATAAAGTAAAGCATGCAATATTACAACCTTCAAAAGCTCTTAGGCCTGCTCTTTTTTCTGGGGTTTATGGTGAACGATGTTTCGGCCAGCTGCTCCCTGACAGACAATAGTGATAGCGAAAGTGATGGCGTCTATCGGGAATATTTCCAATCGGAAACGCTAGAAAATATCGCCCGAACAAACACGGCTGGATTAAGGCTGAATTTCCAGCTCAACGAAGAATGTCAAACCTTGAGCCTGGCCGTTATTGATCCCGCGGGCGATCCATTACCCCCATTTAATGCCGTTCAGGTAAATCCGGTAGATTCTGTTGGAAACCTCATCACAGATCTCACCGATCGGGTTTCGGTAACGATGCGGGTGCGCAGCGCTTCAGCGATCAATATTAGCGTACTCTTCCGTTCCGGCGACGGGACAATGGAGAACCGGACCGGGCGTAAAGCAATCGACATTCCCGGCAGTTTGGATACCTGGACAGAATTCACCCTTGCCTTCGGTCCGGATGAATTAGCAGGCTTTAATCCTGCTGACACCCGAGACTTCTGGTTTTACATTGACCGGGGTGAAGAAAACTTTGCCGGCAATTTCCTTGACATTGACCACATCACCATTGGCGGGACGCCAGATACATTGCAAAACTCACCCTGCAGCCTAGTATCCGTTCCCACCAATTTTTCTGCTCAGTTTATTGAGGCCGCAGAGACAAGTGTGCTGGATGGCCGAGAATCCGAAAAGCTTAGTCTGTCAATATCCGATTGCGAAGAAATCAACGTAGCGGTGGCTGACCCATCGGGCAATCCACACCGGGCACTCAGACCAATCATCATACTGCCAAGGGAGCCAAATGGAACTGCGATTACGAACATTGACGGTCAGGTGGAAGTATTCATCCGCGCCCGAAGCGCGGAGGACGTGCCGCTTGGGGTGTTATTCCGCTCCGGCGACGGAGCGGCTGAGAACCGCACGGCTACGCTAACGCAAATCGTTACTGGAGACCTGAATGGATGGTCCAACCTCACCTATACTTTTGCACCAGACAACCTCGGAGGTTTTGATGCCGAGGACTTAGTAGACATGTGGGTCTACCTCGACCGGGAGCATGATAACTTCCCGGGCAACGAACTCTACATTGACTACATCGCCATCGGCCGTAAGCCGGATTTCAGCGAGAACTCACCTTGCGGCTTACCCGATTTGATGACCAATACCCGTGAAGCGGTGTGGGACAGCGAACTCAGTATTTCCCCTAATCCCACCTCTGGAGAAATAACCATCTCTATTCCTTTTCAGGCACTTCCGGGCGGTACGGCAAATTTGCGCCTACTCAACTCCCTGGGGCAGCAACTACCACTACCACAAGCTTTCATCACCGGCGGCACAACACAACTCCAATTAGGAAAGTATTTGCCCGGTACCTACTACTTATTATTGACCGACCGAGATGGTAGCCAAGCCCTACGTAAGCTGATAAAATATTAGTGAATCTTTAAAAGGCAATGCATTCCGCTAGCCAATCATCAAGACTTTGCATGATTTCTTTTTACCAGCTCCTTTCCCGTCTTTCGGGGAAGGAGTTATTTATTAGGTTTTACCTTGGGTAAAAACGGGTAAAAACCCTTGCTCCCCCACCCCTTCCCTGCACCTGCACTCCGTTGCCCAAAACATCTTACTCTTTCCTGCCAATCTGTCAGCTAATCGCCGTACCTTTGCCCCACTAAAGGGTGCAAACCAATGTACAACGACAATCCAACCATCGACAGCCTTGACAATAAGGTGGTCGATGAGAGCAAACAAGGCCAGGTATTTGGTGCGGAATTCGCGGCAAAAAAGCCGGGAGAGAAGCATTTCTACATAGAAAGCTATGGCTGCCAGATGAACTTCAGTGATTCTGAAATCGTCGCCTCTATTCTTGGAGAAGCGGGCTATGGCCCCACCAGGGATATGGAAGCTGCTGACCTGATCCTGATCAACACCTGCTCCATTCGAGAAAAGGCCGAAGACACCGTGCGGAAACGCCTGCGGGTATTCGACAAAGTAAAACAGCGCAAACCCGGCACCATGGTCGGTGTGCTCGGCTGCATGGCCGAACGGCTGAAGGCTAAGTTTTTGGACGAGGAGAAGCTGGTCGACATCGTCGTTGGCCCCGATGCTTACCGCGATCTGCCCGGCCTTGTTGCGGGCGCAGAAGAAGGCGAGAAAGGTGTCAATGTCTTCCTCAGCCGGGAAGAAACCTATGCTGACATTAGCCCGGTACGGCTGCAAAGTAATGGCGTAACTGCCTTCATTTCCATCATGCGGGGATGCGACAATATGTGCTCCTTTTGTGTAGTCCCTTACACTCGAGGACGTGAGCGCAGCCGCTCCGCCTTCAGCATTGTTGCCGAAGCGACGGACCTGTTCGACAAGGGCTTTCGGGAGGTCACGCTACTGGGGCAAAACGTCGACAGCTACAAATGGGAAAACCCAGAAACGAGCGAGACCGTCAACTTTGCCGAGCTACTGACGATGACCGCCGCCGTTGACCCCGATCTACGCATTCGCTTCAGTACCAGCCACCCGAAAGATATCACGGACGATGTTCTCTACGCCATGCGCGACCACGAGAACGTTTGCAAGTACATTCACCTGCCCGTACAGTCTGGTAACAGCCGCATCCTGGATTTGATGAACCGCACGTACGACCGGGAATGGTATAAAGCCAAGGTGGATCGTATCTATGAGATCATGCCCGATTGTGCCATTAGCTCCGACATCATTACGGGTTTCTGTACGGAAACCGAGGAAGAACATCAGGACACGGTGAGCATGGTGGATTACGCTCAGTACTCCATGAGCTATATGTTCTTCTACAGCGAACGCCCCGGCACCCCCGCCGCCCGTAAGTTTGAGGACGATGTTCCGCTGGCCGTAAAGAAAAGTCGCCTGACGGAAATCATTGAACTGCAAACGAGCATCGCCCGTAAGCTCAACGCCGAACAGGTGGGTAAGACCTTCAAGGTGTTGATCGAAGGAGACTCCAAAAAGTCTGACCAGGAATGGAAGGGACGAACGACGCAGAACCGGATGGTGGTCTTTCCTAAATTGGAAGGGCAAAAACCTGGAGACTACGTTACCGTTAGCATCCATAACTCTACGAGTGCTACCCTATTTGGGACACAGGTAAAACCACAGAAGTAAACCACAGAGGTGCACGGAGGTAAGCACAGAGGTCCACAGAAATTCGCTCCATGAACCTCTGTGCATACCTCCGTGAACCTCTGTGGTTAAAAAAGCTACCACATGCCCAAAATAGACTCCATAAAACGCCGCTACGGCATCGTCGGTCGCTCTCCAGCTCTGGAGAATGCTCTCCAAACAGCCGTGCGCGTTGCCAACACCGATCTATCCGTGCTCATCACGGGAGAGAGTGGCGTGGGCAAGGAGGTGATGTCAAGAATTATTCATGACAACAGCACCCGGAAGCACGAAGGGTTCATCGCCATTAACGCCGGTGCCTTACCGCCCGGGACTATAAACAGCGAGCTTTTCGGTCACGAAAAAGGTGCATATACGGACGCCCGAGCTGACCGTAAGGGCTACTTCGAAACGCTGAATGGCGGAACGATTTTTCTCGATGAAATCGGGGAGATGCCACTGGAGACCCAGTCTTACTTGCTTCGGGTACTGGAAAGCGGAGAGTTCATTCGAATGGGCTCCAACAAGGTGCAGCGGACGGACGTCCGCGTTGTAGCCGCCACCAATCGCAAGCTGATGGAACGGGTAGCGGATGGAAAGTTCCGTGAAGACCTTTACTACCGCCTGGCGACGGTGCCAATTGACATGCCATCCCTAAGAGAACGGCCTGAAGATATTTATCTTCTCTTTCGCTACTTCGCCAATAACTTCGCGGAGAAGCAAAGCATTGAATCCATTCAGCTGGATGAAGAAGCCCGCTGGCTGTTGGAGAACTACACCTGGCCGGGAAATATCCGTGAGCTAAAGAATGTGGCAGAGCGATTGAGCATCCTGTCCGAAAAGCGGGAGATGACGGCCGTTGACCTGGCCGAGATGATGCCACAATTGCTGAAGCGCAATCTACCGGCCATCCGTAGTGAAGATAAGCCAGCTGCCGGAGGCGGTACCTCCATGCAGGAACGGGAGATCCTGTACAAGGTCTTGTTCGACATGAAAGAGGACATGGCCTACCTAAAGAACCTGATCCGGGAGCTCATCCGAAACAATGACCTACGTGTACCGGATGCTGCCCAGGCCCGTGCCCTTAGCATGGCGGGTAATTATCCCGCAGCAGCCGAGCAGATTGATCGTTTTATGGACGACGTGGAGCTGAGTGATGTTGACCGCCCTTCCGTCACCCTGAACGACCTGGGGGGTATGGCTGGCAGCCGGGAGAGTCACCGGAACCACGTTCCGCCGCCGCCCGTTTACACTTCCCCTTCGGGTGCAGACCCCATTATCGTAGACCATAGTATGCGCCGGGCCTACGACGAGAGTGAGGTAGTAGACGAAGACCTTAGCCTGGCCAACGCCGAGAAAGAACTCATCGGAAAGGCGCTGAAAAAGCACAATGGCCGCAGGAAGGAGGCCGCTGCTGAACTGGGTATTAGCGAGCGGACGCTGTACCGAAAGATTAAGGAATACGAGGTGGAGGAGTAGGGGGCGCACACGCAGGTGCAAGGGCAAATTAAGCGGCAAAGTGATGGCTTTCTCCAGGTCTTTTCCTTGCACCTGCGCTCCGTCGCCCTAAAGATCATTCCTTTCCAGAAAAAGCATTCAGGACAACCGACAGCTTTCTGCCACGAAACGGTAGTCGTTTACTCGGGAACGGGCTGGCTTTCAGGCAACTGAACTAATTAGCGGTCAAGGCATTATCTTTACTCAACTTATGCTCGGCTTTACCTATTACCAGCAACTGGAGGAAATGGATTGTGGCGCGGCCTGTCTTCGGATGGTAGCCCGGCACTACGGCCGTTATTACAACCTCGAATACTTACGCGAGCAGACCCGAATCAGTCGTGAGGGCGTTAGCTTGTTGGGCATTAGTGAAGGGGCTGAAAGTGTTGGCCTGCAAACGCTTGCCCTCCCCGTTTCGCTGGAGCAATTGGAAAGAGACATTCCCCTGCCCTGTATTCTCCCCTGGAACGAAGAGCACTTTGTGGTTTTACACAAAGCCAAAAAGGGACGCTTCTACCTAGCTGATCCAGACCCGGCACTCGGAAAATACGAAGTCGGCAAAGCAGAGATGCTCCGCCATTGGGCCACCCTGAACAACGATCAGGGAACCTATTCCGGCAATGTTCTGGTACTAGAAACGACTCCGGACTTTTTCGCCAAGGATCGTGAGGGTATTGACAAGAGCAGCTGGAAGTACGTCCTGGACTACTTCCGCAACTACAGTATCCTTCTCTGGCAGTTTGGCGCTGGGTTAGTACTGGCCAGTATTCTTCAGATACTGCTTCCGTTCCTGCTGAAAAACATGGTGGATTTCGGCATTGTCCACGATGATTATAATTTTGTTCTTCTCGTAGTCATTGCACAAGGAATTCTACTGTTATCCACTACCCTGCTGGGCGCCATGCGCCGCTACATCATGCTTCACATCGGTGGCCGGGTAAACGTAAGCCTGGTAAGTGACTACATTCGGAAGCTTACCCGTCTTCCACTCGAATTCTTTGACAGCCGCAGCCGAGGGGACCTTCTGCAGCGAATCAACGACCACGAGCGGCTACAGAACTTCCTGACCGGCCCTACCCTGGTACGAGTCTTCAGTATCTTCAATTTCCTTGCTTTCGCCGTTGTTTTAGCACTGTGGGACAGCTTTCTATTTCTGATTTTCCTGGTGGGTACAGCCATCAATATCGGTTGGGTTAGTTGGCAGGAAAGCCGAAAACGAGACCTTGACTTTCGACTCTTTGAGCAAAGCGCTGCCGGTAAAGAGCAGTTGATGGAGATCATTGACGGAATGCAGGAAATCAAACAAGGAAATGCAGCGCGCCAGAAGCGCTGGGCCTGGGAACGGCAACGGGCTGGACTGTACCGCACACGGATACAACTCAGCACCATCGACCAGTGGCAACGTACTGGTGGCACGGCCATCAACCAGGTAAAGAACCTGATGATCACGCTGGTGGCAGCTACGGCAGTCCTCAATGGTGATCTTACGTTGGGAACGCTGGTCGCTATCCACTACATCCTGGCCCAACTGGATACGCCGATCGAAGACTTCAATGAATTTGCCCGCGGCTATCGGGAAAGCATGATTAGCCTGGAGCGGATGAACGAAATCCACAACAAGGCCGACGAACAGGAACGGGTACACCGCTTGTCCATCATTCCCGGCGATGGAAGTCTTCAGCTGAAAGACGTAGGTTTCCACTACAACCTCCCCAATGCTCCCAGGGTATTGAAGGGTATTGATGCCATTATTCCTCCGGGAAAGGTGACGGCTATTGTTGGCGCCTCCGGCTCGGGCAAGTCTACCTTGCTTAAACTGATGCAGGGGTTTTACCAACCTACTGAAGGGGAAATTCTGCTGGGCGGAACCAACCTGTCCACCATCGACAGAACTTACTGGCGATCCATTTCCGGCGTCGTCAGCCAGGAGGGGTATATCTTCAGCGATACCATTGCCCGCAACATCGCCCTGGGCGAGGATTATATTGACCAGCAACGCTTGTTGCAAGCCGTCAAAATTGCGCAGATCGAGCGATTCATTGATCGCTTACCCAGCGGCTATGGCACCCTAATCGGGGAAGCTGGCGTCGGGCTGAGTCGTGGACAAAAGCAACGCCTCCTCATCGCCAGAGCGATTTACCGGCAGCCTAAATATCTGTTTCTTGACGAAGCTACCACGGGGCTTAATGCCTTTACGGAGGTTACCATTATGGATGAGCTTTTCGAATACATGAAAGGGACCACCATCGTGATTGTCGCGCACAGACACTCCACTTTTGAGCGGGCAGATCACATCATTGTGGTAAACGACGGAGTTATTGTGGAGCAGGGCAACCACTCGGAGCTCATGGAAACCCGTTCGAGTTATTTCCGCCTGGTTCGGAATCAAACCCTGCTGGGTAACTAATGGTAGGAATAGAAGACAACAGTCCCTTACCGGTTGATCGGCCGGAATTACGGAGCCAGGATGTAGAGGAGATCATTGGCACCCCGCCAGCCTGGCTTGCCAAGTCTGGTACTATCATTCTTGTGATCATCATATTTTTGCTTGTTCTCATGACATCGATGTACACTTACCCCGACGTGGTAACGGGTAAGCTAACCCTTACTACCATTGACCCACCACGCCCCCTGCGTGCACCGAAGGACCTCCTTGTTGACCGAGTACTCATAAAAGACAACGATTCCGTTTCTGCCATGCAAATACTCGTCGTGGCGAAAACGATTGCGGCATTCGACGATGTCTCCTCCCTTGATACCCGGCTCTTTAATCCCATTGATGAATCAGACCAGGGACTGGCCAACTTCGACATCCCCACCAACTGGAACCTGGGAGAGATCAAGGAAGCCGTCTTTGAGTTCCGCGAAAAACAAGAAATATATAAAAACCTGAAAGATCGTCGGTTGGACGGTCTTACTACCCGGGAGCTTCAGCGGCGAATTGATCAGCAAGAGCGTAAAATCAGAACTGAACGTGCACGACAAGGGAGGCTCGAAGACGAGATGCAACGAGAGCGGGAGCGACTAACGCGCGAGGAACAATTGGCCTCTGATGGTCTGAACAATAATCAACAGCTTACCCTTGCCCGCCGGCAGGTGGAAATTGCAGAAGACAATCTACAGCGAAGCCGGGCAGCCGTAAGGGCTGCAAGCTTTGACATTGAGCTCATGCGCAACCAGATTGAAAGCTACCGCGGTGGTTTACCCAGCACCCTTAACCAAGCAGCGGACGACCTTCGGAATAGTTATGACGCACTACGAGCGGGCGTCTCTAATTGGATGCAAAAGTATACCCTCGTTAGCCCCGTCAAAGGTGTTGTGATCCTCGACCGGGAAGTGAGGGCTGAGCAATACATTTTGCAAGGCACCAAGGTTGCCACTATTATCCCAGCCAACCCCGGAGACATCATCGGTCGCATCGACTTGCCCGTCAGGGGCTCTGGCGCCGTTGACATTGGCCAGAAAGTGATGGTACGCTTCGCGAGCTACCCTTATCTGGAATATGGCTCCGTAGAAGGGCGAGTAGTGAAGAAAGGCAACTTACAAAGTGAAGGCCGTATCAACGTAGAGGTAAGCTTCCCCAAAGAGTTGTTAACTACTACTGGCAACCGATTAGAAGCCAGCCCGTTCATGGAGGGAGAAGCCAGTATCATTACGGATGACAAGCCGCTGCTATCTCGGTTTTTAGATCGGTTTTGAGGTCATAATCTTCATCAGGAGGGCAGAGAAACACTTTCCCTTTCAGTCCAATGTCCCAGGGTTGATCTTCCAATATATGTTATCTCAACAACTCCCCATTAACTGCCGTACAAAGCTCTCCCCCACGCTCTCTAATCTTCAGATAGTTTTGGTATAAATCTGTAGAGACATCCAGTAGCTTTAATTCGTTCCTTATTGCTCGTTCCTGGATGGCTAATAATGGCAATGGATTGAAGCCCTCTTTCTTTTTTAGTTGGTCACTGATCTGTCTTAGTTCTTCTTGTTCTTTACGATGCAAAGCGGCCATGAATTTGAAATGCTCAAATTCTATCCGCCAGCTAGCTACTTCTTCTTCGTACTCTGCCCTATCCGTTGCTAACGCTAAGGCCTGTTCCTTCCGAAGGCTTTGCTCTTCCAATTCCAGTTCCCGCATTTTGAGCTTTTTATCGCCAGAATTTGGTAGCTGAAAAGCTAAACCAACGGAAAACCGCTCTTCCAGTTCATCCGTGTGTGGCCCCTGGTATTTCAATTGGGCAAAATCAAAAAATTGTTTCTGTTCTGCTTTCTCCAGCTCCAGTTCGTAGGAGACGGTCGCAAGCTCGTAGTCTAATTTAGGATCAACACCCCTTTTAAAATTACCAGGAAAGGCCTCTCCGATTTCAGACAAGGAGATGAAGGCAACAAAGGAATAATTAGGCTCCAATAAGCCCAGGTCATTATTGATTCGTGCTTGTACCGTTTTTAGTGTGGAGAAACGCAGGTCAAGATCCGTAACATCTTGTCGAAGTCCGATGAGCTTAGACCAATCAAAATCCAAGCTTCCAGCTTGTCGGCTAAGCACTAATTGCCGATCATCCATAACTACTCTAAGTCTGGTCAGAATGTCTAGTTCCCGATCCATAAGGTAGAGCACCAGCCACTGTGAATATCGATCCGCTAAGTCATCACAGTTTAACTCCTGAGCATCAAAGTCAGGCGCTCTTTCCTGATGATTATACAGGGCCGTCAGAGCCCGTCTCTTTCGCCCAGTACTGGGCGAGACCCGGAAGGTGTACTCTTGTTGGTCAATATCAAAATCTCTCGTTTCGGTTCTAAATTGATATTCTTCAATCCAGGGCATCCGGGCCGAGAGAACGGAGCGATTTTCTCCGGGCATTCCGTCGTTACTCTCCTTTCTAATTTGAAAAAAATCAGTTGAGGTAATAACCTTTTGAGCCGCCAGCTCAGCTGGGGGCCATAGAATGACAAGCCACCAAAGTAAAAAAGGCAAAAATATTCTTTGTTGATTTACGGTAATCATGTCCGGAAAAACCATACTCATTTATCGGCTATATTATTGGAATGAAGTTTACTATTCTACCGGCACACGCCTTATACCAACTTTCTCCTTTTGGAGGAATAAATTCTCAGGAGAAATTTCTACAATAACCTCTCGCCCATAGGTTTTAAAGTCTGGTAACTTTCTCAGCCTTGTAGGAGTCTCGACAATGCGAGAGCCCAGGCCTATCACTTTGCCTAGATAGGTTTGTCCGCCAGTCTTCAGAGAATACACTTCAAGCTCATCTCCCAGCGCAACTTTTGCCGTCAGGTCTTCATGAACGTAGCCACGAACAAGGCTGGAATGTGGTTCGTAGAAAGAAAGCAGCGTAGAATAAGACTGAACGTGCTCCTCTTCCCTTACTTCTATATTCCCAACAATACCGTTCTCAGGAGCCTTTACGATAAAGGGCTGCACCTTCTGATCATCCTCAAAGGCCATCTCGGCCTCCAGCCGGCGAATTTGTTCGGCGTAGGGGTTTTTTCCCAGGCTCAATTCCTGACGTAGGTTTTCTTTACTCAACGTACTAGCTTCCAGTGTTCGAGACTTCTTGGCCTCCAAAAGGGAAATTTTATCTTCAATTGGGCGGTAATCACTGGCTGTCGCCGAAATAGATTCCAAGCCCTCGGCTAATGACTTCCTGTAGTTTAGTTCTTTTCGCAGAGAAGTAATATCCTCCTCGATACGGGCCAGCTCATCCGTAGACTTCCCAGCCTTCTCCTGAAGTTCACTCTGCTTTCGTTGTCGCCATAGTTTTTCTTCCGCACGTAGCTCTCTAATTCTGTAAGTTTGGTCGGCTAAAGTCTCCTTAGACTTACGACGACTAACTTTTATTAGTGCTTCCCCTTTATTGACCGCTTGGCCGGGGCGAACGAGTAACTCATCAATCACCACCGGGTAATTGTAATTGACCGTTATTTCGTTGCTTTCGGCGAAGCCGAAAAAGCTCAAATCATCGTCGGCAGGTGGACGAAAAAGAAAAACGAGTGATAAACCCAGCACGATAAGTACCAGGTAAAATAAATTGAACCGCATAGGTTTATAGTTTCGTAGGGCGTTTACGGAAATTAAGCTTAAGCTCCTCCAGGCCTTCCACCTCATTAAGATCAGCGGACAAATCGTTGATCGAAGCCCGGTCCTTAAGTCGGATTAAATAGGTGAACTCCTGCAGGTTCTCCCGGGAAAATTCCTCTATTTTAGGTATGCCATCTTCCGTATAAGTCTGTACTCTTTTATCAGAGAGAAACCTTAATTGCTCCAGTTCTAAATCCCGACAATGCTGCTTCAGCAGCTTTTCAATGATCCGCTGCTGTTTATCTTCTTTCGGTACTTTTAGCTTGATCTCTCCAATCAACTCATTATTATTACTCATCGGTGAAAAACGGAGAATAACCGCTCCCAGGCAAAACACCACAGCACCGGTTAGTGCAACGCTAAAGCCCAGTACTCCCGTAGCAATGCCCGTTCCCAGGGAAGCAAACATAAAGGTGATATTTCTCGGGTCATCCAGCACCGTACGGAAACGAATAATGGAAAGCGCCCCGATGATTCCCAGTCCGCGGGCAAGGCTATCTCCAATGGCCTGCATCACCGTCGCGGCCACGATTCCAATAAGAATCAGCGACTGCAAGAAGTGTGCTCTCCGATAAATACTCTGGGTCGTCAGATCATACGTGATGGCGATAAGCGAAGAGAGAAAAAACGAAAACAAAGTTGTCAATAACACCACGTAGAAAGAGGGAGTATCGGGATTGTAACTCAACCATTCAATATCAAACATGCCAGGCCTTAAAGTGAGAAAAGATGGTGATAATAAGCTATAAAATCAGGTGCGCTTCGGCTACCTGACCCAATTATAAGGCCTATTATATCATTAGACCTAAGATTGGTCAATTACCTTCGCCAGGCACACTGAAAAGTTAGGAAATCCACATTGACTCAGCAGTCAACTCCCTCCAACCTCACAACCACTCGTTAGCCAGCAGGGAGCTACTTAACACTATCATGCCCCATATCATCTAGCTGGACTAGGTAGACTTGAGCTTCAATTGCCGCCATCAACAACTACTTTTGAGGCCTCCAAACACTCCCAAATTGAATTAGAATGGTCAGTAAGTTCAAGCCTGAGATGAACAAAGCATACTTCATTGAAAAGTATACCATGATTTACGTTCTGAAGGGTAGCGGAGGAATTGAGGTCGACTTCAAGACCTATCACAATTGGAATGAAAAGCTCATCTTCCTTGAAATCGGACAGTATATTAGGTTTTTATCAGACCGCTTCGAAGTTAGAAGAGTAGAGTTCCAAAAGGAAGTAGTGTTTCGAAAAAAAGAGGTAAGGGTACTCTTCAAGCATCTGGTTTCATTAGGTTACATCAATTTCACAGAATGTGAAGATTGCCATAAATACCTGAACAACTCCGTCTTCTCCGAACAAGTGAGCGACATCATTGATGTATCCTCAGAGCAGTGGTATTGGCAAAACCCCTTTCATGCTAATCAGGAAGAATACCACGTCATCTTTGACATCAAGGACATCATCGACGAGCGATACAAAAGCCACCTCACCAACGACCAACTTGCCAAAATCATCGGGACTCAGGGTTACGAGACACAGGCCTTATTTAAGGATAAAGTGGGGCTATCCGTACGGTCACTCTTGAGCCAAAAGCGTTTTTTAGAAAGTCGGAGAGCACTGGCCTTTACGGACAAGAGCATCAAAGAAATTGCCTATGAACACGGTTTTAAAGACCCTGCCTACTTCAATCGCGTTTTCAGTAAAATGGGGCAGCAGACGCCCAATCAATTTCGTAAGGCGCTTGACTTTGAGCAGAAAGACAGCTTTTTGCCGGAGCTCTATGACCTGCTAAGTACGCACCACAAAGAGAAAAGAGCTCTTGACTTCTATGCTAATAAGATGCACCTGCCGGTCAAGACACTCTCCAAGAAGGTCAAAGATCGGCTGAACACGACGCTTGGGCAGCTCATTCGGCAAGAGGTTATTAATACGGCCAAAACTTTGCTGCAGACGGATATTCCCATTAAGGAAATTGCCTGGGAACTGGGCTTTGAAGAAGCCAACCACTTCTCTGCCTTTTTCAAGCACCACACCACTTTCTCTCCCGGGGAGTTCCGTCGGTTGATGACGGAACGCTAAATACCTTATTCCTCGTTGCGGCGAGAAGAAGTACAACACAATGGTCTTTTTTTGTACGTAAGTCGCTGGCGTAGGCCAGCATCTTTGCCTTGCAATTAATTCTTACACAAAAATAGAATAACCATGAAATTCGTCACCAAGCAGATTCACGCTTACCTCGATTACCCCGTTGCCCTTGCGCTTATCAGCCTTCCGTTTATCCTCGGCTTAGGTGCCACCAATCCTGTGGCGCTCTACCTCTCGGTTGCAACGGGCGTAGCAGCCCTCGTTCTTACGATCCTAACCGATCATCATCTGGGCCTCGTACGGGTCATTCCTTACCGTATTCACCTGGCTGTTGACTTTATGGTGGCCGTAGTTTTCCTACTAGCTCCCTTCGTCTTTGGCTTTGAAGGCATTGATGCCATTTATTACTGGGCCAACGGTGCGGCCGTACTCTTCGTGGTTGGCATGCATAAGTCTAGCGACGAACAAGTCACTACTGGATAATACTCCACTCAAAATATTTTGCAACCCCTTAAATAATTACCAATGAAAAAGGCATTAATTTTCACCGCTTTCTTGCTCGTATTCTCCTTTGGCGTTTCTGCCCAAGACAATATGGCTAACAACATTGACAACAGTAACATTGCTTTAGAAGGTTATAGCCCCGTGTCTTACGCCGATTTGGGTCTCGCCCAGAAGGGTGTCAAAGAATTCAAGTCGGAGCACGAGAAAGTCGTTTATTACTTCACTTCCGCTGCGCAGAAGGCTGTATTTGAAAAGGATCCCGAGAGCTATTTACCACAGTATGGTGGTTTTTGTGCCTTCGGCGTTTACGCTGGTGCCAAGTTCCGCACGGACCCTACCAAGTTCATCAGCAAAGACGGTAAGTACTACCTCTTCCTGAACAATCTTGAGCTGGATGCCAAGCAACTCTGGATTACGGAAGCCGACCATAAGAAGCTCAGCAATACGGCTGATAAGAACTGGAAGAAGTTGAGTATGACGCATAATTAAGCTTAATACAATAGCGATTCAAACAGAAGCAGGTTCGGCGAAAGCTGAGTCTGCTTTTTTATTAACACTGCTATTTCGTCAGTGTCTATGCACCCGCGCTCCGTCGCCCAAATACTGAAAG
>CALIGP010000068.1 GCA_938021455.1 uncultured Lewinella sp.
CAGAGGTTACATCCCGTAAACCGCAGAAAAACGGCCGCACGGCCAGCCTGCGCGCCCTCGCCCTGAAGGGTGTAGAAGCATTCTTTGATCTTGTAAGTGCGCTGTTGGGGCATATCTTTGAATTCGGGGCGCAAAGATACGGATCATGAATTAGTGAGCTTGCGATTGGCCTGGCAACGACGCAGCTTTTTTAACCACTGCTTCTCCACCTGTGGACACCGTTTATTCAGTGTCTGGTTTTCCTGAGAATCCAACTCCTCTGGCAGAATTCTATAATTCTAATCTCTGCAAGTGTATTAGTCTCCATCTTCTCCATTTTGTCCTCCACACCAATTAGCCCTAAATTGAGACCCTTAATTACCCATCCAAATGAAAAACCTGACACCCCTCCTTGCCCTGCTATTCTTCTCCGTAAGCCCGCTCTATAGCCAGACCCTGTATTTCCCCGACGACCCGGCGCTTACCCCTGACGGCAAAACGATCATCTTCGCTTACGCCGGTGACCTGTGGCAAATGCCTGCCTCCGGCGGTCAGGCTAACCGAATTACCGCACTCGACGGCGTAGAGAGCAAACCCAAAGTCTCTCCGGACGGCAAATGGCTGGCCTTCAGCTCCGCTCAGTACGGGAACAATGATGTCTACGTCACGCCGCTGGGCGGCGGCGCAATCAAGCAGCTTACTTTCCATCAAGCTAGCGATCAGGTGGCCAATTGGAGTTGGGACAGCCAATCCATTCATTTCACCTCCAACCGATATAATGGGGGGACGACCTTCACCGTGCCTGCCGCTGGCGGTACACCTGAAGCCTTGACAACGCACTATTTCAATACCTTTCACAATGCCGTGCCGCACCCTACGAACGGTAAGGTTTTCTTTAACGAAAGCTCTGAAAGTAGCCGCTATCCAAACAGAAAGCGCTACGTAGGGCCGAACAGCCCCGACATCAAGACCTTCGACCCCGCCAGCGGATCAGTAGAGAAACTCACCGACTGGGAAGGCAAAGATATGTGGCCGATGGTGGACCGGAACGGGAAGACCTACTTCGTTTCCGATCGCGACAACGAGGAATACAACCTGTATCAGCTGGACGGAAAAGACGCTAAAAGACTGACAAAATTCAAGACCTCGGTATATGCCCCTTCGATTAGTGCTGACGGAAGCACCATCGTTTTTATTCGGGATTATCAGTTGCAGGTCTACGACGTGAAATCTGGCAAGAGCCGTACCGTCCCCGTTGAACTGAATGCCTTTGCGGGACTGGCCAAAACGAAAGACTTCAGCACCGACGGTAAAGTCAGCTATTTTGATATTGCCCGCGACGGGAAGAAGATCGCCTTTGTCTCGCGCGGTGAATTATTTGTCTCCGACATCAGCGGGAAATTCATTCGCCAGCTGGCAACCGGCCCCGACCGGGTGCTGGAAGTCAAGTGGTTGAAAGATGATAAAACGCTGCTCTTTACCCAGACACATGAGGGCTATCAAAACCTGCATACGATCCCAGCAGATGGTAGTGCCACTCCTACGCGGCGGACCTCTGATGCCCGCAATAATCGCAACCTGGAAATGGCGCACGATACCAGCCAGGTGGCGTATTTAAGCGGCCGGGATGAAGTCCGGATCATGGATCTGGACGATTTTTCCGTTAGTACCGTTGCCAAGCGGGAAGTTTGGTTTCGCGGCGCGATTCCCCGCTGGTCGCCCGACGATCGCTACCTGATGTTTACCGGTTTTATTGACTTCGAAGAAGACATTTTCTTAGTCGAGCTGAAGGAGAATAACCGGGTGGTCAACCTGACGAATACGGGAGTGTCAGAAAATGATCCCGTCTGGTCACCCGACGGGAAATACATCTATTTTACCTCCGCCCGTCACCAGCCAAGCTACCCACGGGGTGGGGGAGACCGGAATTTATATCGCCTGCCACTGGAGGTCTATGACCAGCCGTACCGCTCCGAAAAAGTGGATGAGTTGTTTGCGGAGGAAGAGAAGAAAAAAGGGAAAGAGAAGAAAGACTCTGTTGTCGTCAGCATCGACTTTGACGGTATTATGGAGCGAATGCAAACGGTGGGGCCGCGTTTTGGAACGCAGTTAGGTCCGATCGTCGTTCAGGAAAAAGACAAGACTGTTGTCATTTACGGCTCAAACCACGACGAGGGGCGCGGCAAGTTGTTCATGACGGTTTTTGAGCCTTTTGAATCGCCCAAGACCGAGGCCATCGCGGCGCAGGGCGTTGGGAATGCGACGGATCTGATTACGGTAAAGGGAAAGCACTACCTGGTGGGGGCGGGTAAGATTCAGCAGGTCAATCTGACCACTAAAAAGGCAAAAGCTATTGAGCTTAAGAAGACCTTCCGCCGGACCCTGGAGTCAGAGTTTAAGCAGATGTTTCAGGAGACCTGGGCGAACATGGAGGAGAACTTCTACAATGAAGACTTCCACGGAGTGGACTGGGACGCCAAGCGCGAGCAGTATGCGGCCTTTCTGCCACACGTTTCCAATCGGGCAGATCTGCGTCGAATCACCAATGATATGCTGGGGGAGCTGAATACCTCTCACTATGGGTTTAGCTCTCGCGGAGAGGAGGAAAAGACAAAAGAGGGCGCGCGGACGCTGGATGCAGGGTTAAGGTACAGTAGCAAAGATGCCTACCTCGTGGAGGCGGTGCTCACTGACGGACCGGCCGCTCGCCACGGAGTAGACATTCTACCGGGTGATCGCTTAGTGGCCATTGATGGTGCGAAAGTCGACCCCGCCAGAAACCGGGAGTCTTACTTCAGCCGGCCGAGCGTTGATCAGGAGATCGAACTCACCTTCAGCCGCAACGGTGCGGAGATTAAGCAACGCCTTCATCCGCAGTCTTACTTCAGCGCACGGACACAACGCTACGACGAATGGATGGACGCCTGCCAGCAGCGGGTCGACGAAAAGTCGGACAAGCGGATTGCTTACGTCCACATGAAAAACATGACCGGTGGCGAACTCAATCGCTTTATGAATGAGATGGTCTCCGAAGGCTACAATCGGGACGCTACCATCCTGGACTTACGCTGGAACACCGGCGGTAATGTCCACGATGCCGTGCTACAATTCCTGGCGCAGCAGCCTTACCTGGAGTGGAAATTCCGGGAAGGTAAGCTGGGGAACCAGCCCAATTTTGCCCCGAGGGGCAAACCCATTATCCTGCTCATCAACCAAAAGAGCCTCTCCGATGCGGAGATGACCGCCGCCGGATTCAAAGAGTTGGGCCTGGGTATCATCGTCGGAACACCCACCTACCGCTGGATCATCTTCACCTCCGGTAAGGGCTTGGTGGATGGCTCTTTCTACCGACTCCCGAGCTGGGGCTGTTACACCCTGGAAGGGGAGAACCTGGAGAAGACGGGGGTTTCCCCCGATATCCGGATTGATAATACCGCCGCCGACCGCGAAGCCGGTCGGGATCCACAACTTGATAAAGCCATTGAGCTGGCGCTTAAGGAAATGAAGTAGACTGTAGAACGGTAGACTGTAGAATTGTAGACAGGTAGCTACAATCTACCGTCTACCAATCTACCGTCTATAATTTACCAAACTACCGTATACCAATGCCTACCATCACCACCCCCCTCATCCAGGTCAGCGAAGACGTGCCCGGCTACGCCGGCGTTTACTACACGGCCTTTGTGATACCCGAATCCGTCATCCATGAATTGCTGCAACGGGAGAAAAACCCCACCCGGATTGAAGTAAACATTAATGGCCAGGGGAGTATCTTCAGCGGGATGATGCCCGATGGAGAGGGGAATTTTTTCATTACGGTAAGCAAGGAAGTTCGTAAGCGATTCA
>CALIGP010000069.1 GCA_938021455.1 uncultured Lewinella sp.
AATCTTTGACGATAACATCCACAAACTGATGCGGCTGCAAAATAGCGTTGGCCGCCAGCTCTACACCAGTGCGATGAACCCTTACTACCTACGCAAGGAATTACTAACCGCAGAAGTAGCCATTGGTGCCATTCATGCTGAACACGGGCGAACGCCGGTGGTCGTGAGTGAAGAAATGGTACGGTCCATGCGACCGGGTTCTGTCATCATTGATGTTAGTATCGACCAAGGTGGCTGTTTTGCCACCAGTGAAATGACAACGCTGGAAAAACCCACTTTCCGTAAGCACGACGTGATTCACTACTGTGTTCCTAACCTCGCCAGCCGGGTGGGGCGAACGGCGAGTATTGCGGTCAACAATATCCTCGTCCCGCTACTATTACGCGCCGACGGGGCTCGCTCTTTTGAGCACTTCATCCTACGGCAGGCCGGACTACGTCACGGCGTATATACCTTCCGGGGCTGCCTGACGAACCCTTATCTCGGCAAACGATTCGATATGCGCTGTACGGATATTGATCTGTTGATGACTAGTGGGCTGTAGGGTAGACAGTGTGTGGTAGACGGTAGAGCTGTTGACGGTAGGTCTGGTACCATCTAACGGGAGGTAGTCGGTAGAATTGTAGACGGTAGTCGGTAGAGCTCCAATCTAACGGACTACTACCTACCATACTACCGTCTACCATACTACCGTCTACCATACTACCGACTACCATAATACCGTCTACAATTCTACCGACTACCAATCTACCAACTAAGGCCGTATCTTACCCCGAGAGAACTACCCACAACATGAATGATTTTTTTGACCTCATCGGCACCTTTTTCGCCCAACTAGCGAATGAAGAAAAAATTTTGCTAGGCATCCTGGCCTTGCTTTTATTTGCCTTTGGGGTAATTGTTGGTTGGATTGTGCAGGGTACTAAAACCCGGCGCTACAAGAAAGAGCTGCTGCTCTTGCGCAAGGACCGGGACGAATATGAGGTGCGTTACCGTGCTGCGGATACCAAGCAAAAGGCCATGGCTAAAGAGCTGGAAGCCGTCAGTCGGGAGAAGGTCGACGCGCTGGACCGGATTCAGGCACTAACAACAGAGGTGGGGCAGCGGGATGCCTCTTTGGCGGAACTACAACAGCGCAACGAAGAGTTGGTGACCACCAATCAGAGTTATGCGACGACGATCGAATCCTTAAATGACCAGGTAATTGGGTTGAAGACGCAGAATGAGCAACTGATTGCGGACGGGGCAACGGGGAATACAGGAGGCGGACAGGAAGTGCCAGAGGGTACTTCGGCAGGCTCAGCAGGGGCCGCTGACGCAGGCACTTCGACTCCGCTCAGTGGAACTGCAGGGGGAAGTTCTTCCGGTAGCAATGAATCGCTGAACGCCTATATCTCCGTAACGGAATCTCGCTTTCAGACGCTAGAGACCCGGCTGTTGGCGCTGGCGGAAGAGAACGCCACGCTGCGTGGCGCAGCGGCCACGTCTACTCCTGCTCCGGGGCCTGGTTACCAGCCGCATCAGCCCGTTATTAACCAAGACCTACCAACCGCAGCTCAGGTAGAGCCACTCGTCATTCGGGCGGATACGACCGAGCCGGGCGTCCGTACCGGGCATCAGGGCGACACGGATGTTATCGTACAAACGACTCCTTCCGTGCACATACCGGTTATGTCGGGCATCAGCGATGACCACCACGATGATCTTACCCGCATCAAAGATATTGGCCCTTTCCTACAGCAGAAGTTGAACGAAGCGGATATCTACAGCTACGAGCAAATTGCCAAATGGACGGAAGCTGACGTGATGACTTATACTGAGTTGATCGGCTACCTTCCTGGCATTATTCAGCGAGACGATTGGATTGGCCAGGCGGCAGCCCTGGCCGCTGAGCCCGACCATGCTCTTGAAGCATCCCCTGAACCTGCGGAAGCGCCCACCCCAGAGCCTGTCGCGAAACCTGCTAAAGCAGTCGCAGATGATAATCTGCGGATCGTAGAAGGCATTGGCCCCAAAATCGAGTCTGTCCTGAAATCTGCTGGCGTTGATACCCTGCACACCCTGGCTGCAACGCCCGCAGAACAACTGCGGGAAATGCTCGATGCTGCGGGCTCTCGCTACAAATCTCATGACCCCCGTTCCTGGCCCGTCCAGGCAGGTCTGGCCGCTGACGGTAAGCTGGCGGAACTCAAAGCCTGGCAGCAAGAGCTTAAGGGAGGCAAATAGCCCACTCCGGTATACCATTGTGATACTTTTGTAATAACTTCAGGTCAACCCTGCTTAGCCCTATTTGTCTGTATACTACACAAACGAATTTTATTATGGCTGATCAGCAATTATGGTTTGTAGAGAATATCGACCTCCAGAACATCTTCTGCCCGAAGAAGGTGGATATGGGGATGGTCGAATCCAAGGACCATCTGTCCTTTGAAGCAAACCAATATGTCTATCTACCGGAAGAGCCAGCGAAGAAAATTTTTCTGATCAACAGTGGCCGGGTTAAAATCGGCACCTACGGTGCCGATGGTAAGGAAGTCACTAAAGCCATCCTTGCCCCGGGGGAAGTCTTCGGAGAGCTGGCACTCGTTAATGATGGCAGCCGGCGGGACTTTGCCTACAGTCTGGAGCCTACTTCTTTGTGCGTTCTGGAGAAAGGTGACCTGCAGGCTATGCTTCGGGAAAGAAGTGAGTTGCAGCTTTTCTTTATGCGCCTCATCGGCAACCGTACGCTCCAACTAGAACAGCGACTGGAGAACCTGATGTTCAAGACCAGCCGTAGCCGCATTGTGGAGTTTTTGCACGAACTGGCCACCAGCCGGGGCCGTGCCGTCGGCTACGAACGGGAGGTGCGCAATATGCTTACCCACAAAGAAATCGCCGACCTCACCGGCACTAGCCGACAGACGGTCAATGCCGTGCTCAATGACCTGCGCCGGCAAAATATTCTCACCTTCGACCGGAAACGGATGCTGGTGAGGGATATGGAGAAGTTGGTGGCGGCGGCTTAGGCTACAGCACCGAATACTGCAAAAAATCTGCCTTCTCCGGGTAATCCGTCGTATAGTGCAGGCCCCGGCTTTCGTGGCGGAGGTTAGCCGCTTTAGTGACCAGATGCCCGATGGTGATCAGGTTGCGCAGCTCACAGAGTTGGGAACTGACGAGGCTGTTCTTGTAGAGATCTTCCGTTTCGTTGGTGAGTAACTCCAAGCGTTTGCGCGCCCGTTCGAGGCGCTTATTGCTGCGTACAATACCGACGTAGCTGGACATTACCTCCTTGAGTTCTTTGATGCTCTGGGTGATGAGGACTTGCTCCTTCGGGGATTTTGTCGCCGTTCGATTCCAACTAGGGATGTCTTCTCTAACGATGTGCCGATCAATGTTTGCCGCGATGGAGTGCGCAATCCGGTGGCCAAACACCAGGGCTTCGAGCAGGCTATTACTGGCCAGTCGGTTAGCGCCGTGCAGACCGGTGCTGGTGCATTCGCCACAAGCGTAGAGCTGGTTGACGGAGGTCTTGCCGTACTCGTCCACCTTCACGCCACCGCACATGTAATGACAGGCGGGCGTGACGGGAATCATGTCTTTGGCCGGGTTAATGCCGATGCTCATGCACTTTTCGTGGATGGTGGGGAAGTGCTTAAGGAAGTGTTCTTCGTCGATGTGGGTACAGTCGAGGCACATATACTCCGTTCCGCCGAGTTTCATCTCATTGTCGATGGCGCGGGCGACGATGTCGCGGGGCGCGAGGCTGCCCCGGGGGTCGTAGTCCTGCATGAATTCACTACCGTCGGGTCGCTTCAGGATCGCTCCTTCTCCGCGAACGGCTTCGCTGACGAGGAAGGCTTGGGGATCTCGGCCAGGATTGTAGAGGGCCGTGGGGTGAAATTGCACAAACTCCATGTTCTCCAGGTGGACCTTAGCGCGGTAGGCCATGGCAATGCCGTCTCCGGTAGCGATTACCGGGTTGGTGGTACTGCGGTAAATCTGTCCGTTGCCACCGGCACAGAGGACGGTGGTGCGGGCGAGGATTTTATCGATGGAGCCCGTCTTCCGATTCAGGACGTAAGTGCCGTAGCACTCAATGCCCGAGGTCAGTCGCGTAACGATGTGACCTACGTGGTGCTGTGTGAGCAGGTCGAGGGCGAAGAAATGTTCGTGAACGACGAGATTGTCCAGCGTTGCCGCCTTCGCGGATAGGGCCCGTTGAATTTCCCAGCCGGTGAGGTCTTTGTAGTGAAGGATCCGGTTTTCGGAGTGGCCGCCTTCGCGGCCGAGGTCGTATTTCTT
>CALIGP010000070.1 GCA_938021455.1 uncultured Lewinella sp.
CCTACCCGGCGGCCGCTATACTCTGCAAGCCTACACCAACTGGCTCGGTAATTTCGGCGAAGCACACCACTTCAAAAAACACCTCTACGTTCAGCAAAGCAGCCGCCCCAACCTACTGCTAAAACTGGAACCCGACCGCGAGGCCTACGGACCCGGCGAAACCGTTAGCTACCAACTCTCTGTCCGGGATCGCTTTGGCGCCCCCGTTCCCGGTGTGATGGTAGAGGCTGGCTTACGGATTGACGGCAAGACCGTCCGGACCATTCAACCTTCCACGAACGCCGCAGGCAAGGTCCAATTGCAATGGCCGCTACCCACTGACCTGAAGACGACCGACGTAACCGTGACCGCCAGCGTCAACACCCTTTCGGCCAGCGAGACGGTCTGGCGGCCCGTCCGCATCACCCTCAACCGGGTGCGACTGCAATTCTTCCCCGAAGGAGGGCACCGACACGGCCGCCAGCGACAGGTCATTGCCTTTCGGGCCACCAATGCCTACGGAGAGCCCGTGGACGTTAGCGGACAAATCTTTGCCGGCCAGCGGACGGTTCAGACTTTCCGCAGCCAACACAACGGTTACGGGCAGTTTACCCTAGGCCCGAATTCCGGAAACGAGCTCTACGCCCGGATTGAAACGCCAACGGCCATCGACTCCAATTACCAGCTACCGGCCATCAATGCGACGGCACTCGCTGCCGCCCTACGCACGGATCAGAACGAAGCACAGCTCACCGCTGACCTGGAAGGCAGTCATCTCTGGGTAGAGATCCGGAGCCCAGACAGCCTCTGGCACGAAGAAAAGGTCATCACCGCTCAAAGCACTTATGACCTCAGCCCCTACCCTGCTGGCCTCTACAAAATGACGCTCTACGACGCGGCCATGCGACCGCGCTGGCAACGGTTGTTCCTGCGCCAGCCAGTCAGCAGCGCCCAATTTTCCGCTTTCACCCCACCGGTACCCCGGGAGAAAGACAGTCTTCGTTTTCAGTTGCTGACGGCGGAGGGAACACCCTTACGGGGCGACTTCTCCGTCGCCATCGTTGACGATGGCCCCTTCACCCGCCAAAACGACAAGCAGCCTCATATTTTGGCTCAGTTATTGCTCCAAAGTGAACTCCAGGGTCAGCTCTACGAGCCCAACGACTATTTCGACCCCAAACAACCCGCAGCGATGGCTGCCCTCAAAAGCGTCATCCTCTGTCATGGCTGGCGAGCGGCGGAGTGGGCGCTGCAGACAACTACCTATGATCATCTACAAACGGGTTTGTTCGGTAAAACCGTCACCCAGCACAACGGAAACTTCAAAGAAAATCGGGTGCCGTTATTCATTAATGGAGAAAAGCAATCCCGGATAAAAGACACCCTTTATCGCCAGCGACTCCCCTTTCCATTAATGGCCACGCTTTCCCCTAAGGCAGAGCGACATTGGGAGCAAAAAGCCTACACCCTCCCGCTGAAACAGTTGTACCAGTTGCCACTATCTGCTGTACAGGTAAGGCGAACGCAAAAGGTAAAAACGAGCGAAAACGAACGACTGGAACTCTTCGAGCCAATTGATTTTGACGGACAACTGGAGGGGAAAGCTCAGGGCATCAATATCCGGGGCTCCCGGTCCGGTGCAGTAGAATACTATGTGGATGGGGTTAGGGCTGGTGGTCAAGGCATCATCCCCGATTCTCAATTAGACGAAGTCGTCGTTGTTGGCTACAGTGTTAGCAAGAGGGATAACACGACGGCTGGCGCCAGTATCTCGAACGGTTATCTTTCGGCAGATGAGTATACCATCCGGGAATACTTTGACGTACCCACGAGGCCCTCTCATTACTTCCGGCAGACGCACCAGGGCATCGCGCTACAACATAAATGGAGGTATGCTGACTTTGGCAGCTACCGTGGCCGGCGGAGGGCCGTCCGGGGCGAAGTTCCCGCCCTCCTCCACTGGGAAGCAGGGTTATCGGCCATCGCTGACACTTTCCGCCTGCCTTGTTTCCCCCCCGAAGTAACGGCCACTTACCGGGTAATCGTGGAAGGCATTTCGGAAGATGGCTCACCGGTACACCTGGAGCGGACCTTCAGCAGTTCAGCCCCCTATGAGCTGGAGACCAAGCTACCGACCCACGCCACGGTTGGCGACACCCTTTTACTGGCCGCAACGGTAAGGAACAACCGTAAAAAGGAGATAGAATTGCAAGACGTGGTGACTATTGACGAGGGCTTCCGGGCCCTCTCTCCGCAGTTAAACCGATTCCGTCTGGCACCAGGAGAATCCCGGCAATTATTGCGGACCATCGTAGTGGTAAAAGAAGCAAAGAAGGCCAGGCTAAGCTGGACCTTACGGCCACAGCACGTCCATCGTGGTGGTTTACAGCGTTCCACCGAAGTGGACATCCGACCAAGGCTATTCCGCCATCTGGCTACCGGCGCAGGAGGTAGTAAGAAAGCCGTAGAAACCCGTTTTCGGCTGGACGAACCGGTTGGAGAGGTAGCGCTTAGCGTACAACTACACAGCACGGGCATCGGTCAAATCCGGGATGCCTACGCCGGCATGCTAAAAGAGCCTCACGGTTGTTTTGAGCAAGCTTCCAGCACCGCTTACCCGAATGCGCTCATTGTGCAACTACTGGAAGCCAGTCCCAGCAAGTACGGGAAGGAACGGGCCGATGCCCGGAAACTATTGAAAAACGGCTACAAAAAGCTGACCCGATATGAGGTGGCCGGAGGTGGCTTTTCTCTTTTCGGTCATAAGCCTGCCCGAACGGATTTAACGGCCTACGGTTTACTGCAATTCGCGGACCTGTCCTCCGTTTATCAGGGTATTGACAGCGCCATGGTCGGCCGGGCACGGCGTTTTTTACTCCGGCAACTGGACAAAGAAAAGTTTCTACCATCGCCCGATCAATTGTACCGTTTACTGGCCGCGATTCGCCAGGGCAGCAACGGCAGGGAGGCGCTTGTAGAGCAACACGCAGACTTTGTGGCGGCGCATCCTGAAGAGATCTATCATCGCGTCCTGCTCGCCCACGTTTATCTGGCGACGGGCAAAAACGAGCAGGCGCGGACGCAGGTGCAAGGCTTGCTCCATGACATCCGTGAGCTACACGCGCCAACCTCCTTTCGGGCACTGCGGGTAAGCCGCAGTCGCGGAGCCCCCCTCATGGTGGAAGTGCTTGGTTGGTATGCCCAGGTCTATTTGGGCACCTTGGGCTATGACGATGAAGTCGCGACCCTCATCTCCAGGATGACGAAGCTTAAGGGAGAATCCAGTTACTTCCCCACCCAGGCAACGGTGCAATACCTGAAAGCGATCACTGCCAGCAGTGCCTTCCTGCCGGACCCCGTCAGTGGAGAGGTGACGATTTCTCTGAATGGTCAGTCCCTCAGGACGACCACCTATTTAGCCGGAGAGTCAAGCCAGGTCAACCTGAACCTGCCGGAGGATGTGCTTCGGGAAAATAATGACCTACGGCTGTCTTTCGCTGAGGCGGAGAGTTATCCTTTTTTGAGCTTCCGGGCCGAATGGATGCGGTCCTTACCCGCTAACCCACCCGACCCGCCGCTGGAGATAAAGATCACGACGGACACGACGGACGATCTGGCCGTAGGAGACATCGTCCGCTATCGGGCCGAGCTACGGAACACCACGGAAGAGGAGGTTTATGCGCCAATGGTGCAACTTGGCCTACCGGGCAATCTTAGTCTGCTGGCCCGAGAGCTGGACCCGCTCATCGAGCGGGGGCTCATCGATTTCTACGAAATTGACGGTGCTTACCTGAATCTTTACTTCAAGTCTTTCGCCGCTGGCGAAGCGCGTAACATTACGCTCGACCTGCTGGCAGAGACCGCCGGCCGTCAACGAGCCCCTGCCTCCGTCATCTACCCCTACTACGAGCCCGACCGCCGCCACTGGGTGGGTGGTGACCTCCTCACCGTTCAAACCCGCCAGCCATGAGAGTCTTTCTAACCTTGCTCCTCACGAGCTTCCTTTGCACCTGCGGCCGCGCCCAGCTCATATTGCGCCCTGCAGCCCTCACCTTTCTGGCGGATCAACTCTCTGAAATGGCCTTGGACGGCGACCTCGGCCCTACCCGAACCGCTGCGACCAACAGCTACCTACATTGGCAGCCGAGTAAAATTGGTAACACCTGGGTCCATAGCAACGTAGGCATGCTAGCCGCCGGGCACTTTACCAGCCTGAGTTCCGGGCTTTCGGCCAAAGGCTATGATGACTATCAATTTGCCGCTGGCCTGGGAGCTCACCAACACGCCTTGGCGGCCAGTATTCAACCCGATCTTCCCGCAAATCCGCGGTTGCACCTTCGCTACCTGAGCGATCGGGTCGAAACCGGTCGGCCAAAACGCGAAAATCTAGTCGGCCAGCTATATTCCAATTGGAATGGTTACGATTATCAGGGTGGCGTTTCCGTACTTGCCCTGACGGAGCAAACCGAACGAGACACTCGCTTTAGCACTGATAACCAACGCTATCAGATTTTCACGAATCATTCTTTCGAGCTCTACGAAACGGCGCTCTATTTCAAATTACTGAGCCGGCTTGAAAACACGGCGCGACGTTTTGAAGAGTCTACCCATCGGGGAGAACGACGCTTAGGAGAGTTCCTGGTGGGGATTAAGTCGAACCACTACAACCAAGCCATCCGATGGTCTGTGGAAGGTAAAGTTGAGCAAACGGAGGATGATTATCAGTCCCCTAATATCCAACTCAAACGGAGAGAACAAACCGCTGCTCTGACCGGCAGGCTCACCTACGACGTCTACCCTTTTCGCCTACGCTTCGAACAACAATATCGAACGAGTAGACTGGACCCTGACCGTTACCTTCCCAGCCTCGGCCTGTCCTGGTACACCGCCTACGACCAAGTCGTCATCACCGCGCTGCTCAACCGGGGCGGCATTTTCCGGCATCCACTCTTGAGCGAGCGGGAGCTGGCTTACACGCGCAGAAGCATTACTGCGGAGCCACTGGTAACCGAAGACTTCTGGCGCTACGGGCTGAAGGTCAAGGGTAAGTTCAGCCAGCAGACCAGCTTTTCCATTCAGGCCGTTGAGCGGGAGTATGCCCGGTATACGTCGGTACTTTATCCGGCAGACGGCCGTCTCCAAATCGCCGCAATCGGCGGCGTACAACGCGCTACCCTAGCCGGAGAAATCCAACAAATGGCTGGAGAAAAACTACAACTAACGGCTAACTACCGCTATGACAACAGCCGCTTTCCGAATGGCGCAGCCGTCCTTCGCCCAGCCCGTCACGCCGCCTGGCTCCGGATGCGGTGGGATGATCAGCTCGGTCATCGAGATTGGCACCTCACGCTAAAATCCGGCTACCTGTGGGCCAGTGGCGTGGCCGCCCCCGACGTAGAAAATAGCGAGCGAGGAAGCCGAGATCGCCTTGATGCTTCGGTACGCCTACGATTCAAAACCTACTGGTTCGCCTTGCGGGGGGAGCAACTGCTACGGCGAGAAGCCTTTAGTGCTTATGGCTTTGATCCCTTCTTCCCCAGTGATAATATCCCGCTCGGAAACGAGTTTGCAACTTTAGGTGGGCGGTATGTTTCAATTGCGGTGGGAGGTGGGTTTTAGAACTGACAAGTATATCGCTATCCGTCGCTAATTTTTCGTTTTCCCGACAAAAACGCCCATCCTCCATCTCTTGGCACGATCTTTGCGCAACCCTCTACGCGCATACATTGTTCTTTATCTTTGCCTACACATTGTACGCCCTTTACGCTACCCCCCGAAATACTAAATGTGAGCCGACCCAAGATTAAAATCGAGATGGATAACCGTGGCTTTGACGACGATCAGGATCTTTTCCCCTTCATCGGTACCGAAGAAGGGGACGAGGAAATGGATGCTGCCGACCTACCAGAACTCCTCCCCCTTCTGGCCCTGAAGAATAGTATCCTCTTCCCAACCATCGTTATCCCCATCAACATCGGACGGGACCGCTCCATAAAGGCCATCAACCAGGCCGTTGATTCCAATAAATGGATTGCTGTATTCTCGCAGAGGGACCTGGAGGTAGAAGAACCCTCCGGAGATGACCTCTACGAAGTGGGTACCCTCGCTCGGATCCTCAAGATGCTGCGGATGCCCGACGGTAGTTTGACGGCCGTACTTCGCGGCCAACAACGCATACGCCGGAAGCGGATCACCAGCGAGGAACCCTACATGGAGGGTGAAGTGGAGCTACTATCCTACGTTCCACCACAGGAGCCTCTGACGTTTAAAGCTACGATGGACAGTGTACGGGACAACGCCCGTCGCGCCGTAGAGCTCAACCCGAACATTCCGTCGGAAGCACAAGTGATGCTCGACAACATCGAGCAGCCCAGCCATTTGCTCAACTTCATTGCCAGCAACCTAAACGGTGAAATGAGCACCAAGCAGGAGCTACTGGAAACCACTGACCTGGGCGTGAAAGCCGGCAAGGTGTTGACGGAGCTACAATCCGAACTCCAGATCCTGGAGCTGCGCGACCAGATCGAGAATCGCACCCGTGGCGACATCGAAGAACAGCAGCGGCAGTACTTCCTGAATCAACAGATGAAGGCCATTCAGGAGGAATTGGGCGAAAACCCCAACAAAGAACAAATCGCACTTCTCGAAACCCGTGCCGTAGAAAAAGACTGGCCGGAGGAAGTAGACAAAACCTTCACCAGAGAGATTGCCCGTTTAAAGCG
>CALIGP010000071.1 GCA_938021455.1 uncultured Lewinella sp.
TAGAAGGAGGAGAGATAATAGCATCCTTAACGACCTCAGCAACTGTATGCGCGTTAATACCTCTTTCTTTACAGAAGCTACTTTCTAGCCAATCTTCAAGAAGCTTCGCTCCTTTGCTCGCGTTGCAGGATAGGCAACATAGAGCAATATTATTAACGCCTGATATTCTGACATCATTGACAATATGTTCCCAAGAGGCTTTCTTTTTTCTAGATTTTCCCTTGGTTGCAAATTCAACTCCGCAATAGACACAGACTAAATCTCTTTGCTTAACAAAGCTTTCAACTTCCTGAGGAATACCCCATCGGTTTGCCATAATCCTACTTGCTGTATTTACTTCTGTAGCACCTCGCATTGCACCTGCGTCCGCGCCAACTACTCCTCCGTCACCTCCGGCTTCATCTGCGGGAAGAACAACACTTCCTGGATAGACTTCTGCCCCGTCACCAGCATCACCAGCCGGTCGATGCCGAAGCCGATACCGGCCGTGGGCGGCATACCGTATTCTAGGGCACGGAGGAAGTCTTCGTCCATGGGCATGGATTCATCGTCGCCGCGGTCGGCGAGCTTAACCTGCTCTTCGAAGCGTTCGCGCTGATCGATTGGGTCGTTGAGCTCGGAGTAAGAGTTGGCAATTTCCTTACCGTTGACGAAGAGCTCGAAGCGCTCGACCAGACCGGGCTTGCTGCGGTGCTTCTTCGTCAGGGGTGACATCTCGACGGGGTAGTCGGTGATGAAGGTCGGTTGGATAAGCTTGGCCTCTACGTGATCGCCGAAGATTTCATCGATGATCTTGCCACGGCCCATCGTCTTGTCTAGCTCGACGTGGAGGCGCTTGGCGATGGCGCGCAGTTCGTCCTCGTCCGCACCGCTGATGTCTTCACCGGTGTATTCCTTGATGGCCTCGGCCATGGGGAGACGGCGGTAGGGGCCAGCGAAATTGATCTCATGCTCATCG
The DNA here is from genome assembly GCA_938021455.1 of uncultured Lewinella sp. GTDB lineage: Bacteria > Bacteroidota > Bacteroidia > Chitinophagales > Saprospiraceae > Neolewinella. The sequence goes on from CALIGP010000071.1 coordinate 959, forward strand.
GCCATCACCGTGGCATTTTCGCCACCGTTGACGGTCTTGATGATGTACTCGAGCATCTGTTCGGTCGTGTCCATCATCCAGTTGTAGTCCTTGTAGGCTACGTAAAATTCGATGGCGGTGAACTCGGGGTTGTGCGTCCGATCCATACCCTCATTACGGAAATTCTTGCTGAACTCGTAGACGGCGTCGAAGCCGCCGACGATGAGCCGCTTTAGGTACAGCTCGTTGGCGATACGCAGGTACATCGGCATGTCCAGCGTGTTGTGGTGAGTCGCAAACGGGCGGGCGGCCGCGCCGCCGTGGATGGCCTGCAGGATTGGCGTCTCCACCTCCACCATTCCCATACCGTCGAGGAAGGTCCGGATAGCGGAAACGAGCCGGGTGCGCTTCAGGAAAACTTCCTTCACCTGTGGATTGACGACGAGGTCAACGTAGCGCTGGCGGTAGCGCAGTTCTGGATCGGTGAAGGCATCGTAGACGTTGCCTTCCTCATCGCTCTTAACGACCGGCAGCGGGCGCAGGCTCTTGCACAGGAAAGTGAACTCCTTGACGTGGAAGGAGGTCTCTCCCGTCCGGGTATGGAACACGTGGCCGGTTACACCGATGAAATCCCCCAGGTCGAGCAGCTTCTTAAACAGCGTGTTGTAGAGCGCCTTGTCTTCGCCGGGGGCGATGTCGTCACGGCTAACGTAAATCTGGATGCGGCCGGAACTGTCCTGGATGCTGGCAAAAGCTGCCTTACCCATAATCCGACGCGCCATCAGGCGGCCGGCGATGGTGACCTCCTTGTAGTTGGTCGACATTTTTTCGTCGTCAAACTCCGCCTTCGCGTTGATCTCCTCAGCGAGGTGAGTAACGGGAAAAGTGGCGGCGGGAAAGGGCTCGATGCCCATTTCACGAATTTTTGCCAGGTTGTCTCTGCGGACGAGTTCTTGTTCGCTGCGTTCCATGTGTTTCTTTTGCGGGGGCGAAGATAGGGGTATAGTCAATGAGTCAGGGAGTCAAGGAGTCAAATAGTCGGAGAGTCGTGTATTCTCTACTGTTCAGCAAGGGGTGAACGACACGAGGAAGGTAAAAAATTTCAGTCTGCTTTTTGGCACCGCGTGCAGGTGCAAGGGAACGGTAACAAGAGCAAGGAAAAAGCTTCCGTTAGCTTTACAACATGAAAAAGAAAATTGTCTACGTTGACATGGATGGCGTACTCTGCGACTTTGCCGGAGCGTACACTACCGCTCAGGCAGCGAACCCGGGCATTCAGTACCCCCAAAGCCAATACGGCTTCTTCCGAAATCTGAAACCCTTAGCAGGAGCGTTAGCTGCGATGGCGTCTTTGCGAAGTAATCCGGAGCTAGACGTTTACATACTCACGGCCCCTTCCATCCCTAATCCTTTATGTTATTCCGAAAAAAGAGAGTGGGTAGAGACTCATTTAGGAATGGACATGGTACGTCGGCTTATCATCAGCCCTAACAAAGGACTCAATAAAGGAGACTTCCTAATTGATGATCACAAAGAAGGTCGAGGACAGGACGAGTTTGAAGGCCGTTTGATTCATTTTGGATCGGCTCAATTTCCTGGATGGGGAGAGGTTTTGCGGGTGTTTGGGTAGGCTCCAAAGAGAAGTTGTTAAAGCATAAAAAAAGGCATACTTCGCTTAATCACTCTCGTTTCTACTAAAGCATCAAACTCTATATCTATTGTTTATCCTCCGTCTCTTGCTTGTTCTTTTTGTCCTCTACCAGACGGCTCTGTTGCCTGCTCAAACACAGGACACTCCCATATTTGATTATCTCTGCCAGTTAGAAAACGACCTGGATTCTAAGTCAATTCAATACAATACTTCCTTATGTCAAATAATCATCGAGACGCAAGATCCTTTAATGTTGATCCAAGAGCTAGAAAATCATGATCCTTCAAGAGTATACTCAACATGTGTTTCTAGATATCTCACCTATGCTGAAGTAGCTCTAATTGTTATGGAACACATAGAACCAATCCCCTATTTTGCAGCTCTTGGCATTCAAAATTGCACTAGAGTCAAGTGTCCAGGCAACTCCAATCTTATTGAATATTTTTTTGCTTACTGGGGCGACTATAACTATGAATACCTTTTGAGAAAGTATCGCCATTACCTGACCAGTGAAAGAAGGATCCTGTATATGAAAATCAATTAACTAACCTAAAACTATCGAAGGCCTCGAAAGCCCCATCAAGCAGCAGTCTTCTTGACTCTCCAAACGACTGAGCATGTCAACACAACCCAGCGGGCTAATCGATTATTGTCGGAGTATGAGGCCCCTCCATGTTATTATTAAATAGTACAGATAGTCCCCGATTGAGGGGCTCGGCTCCGAAAACACGAGGCGTAAGCCGAGAAGGGATAAACGAGCCATTCGGTCAACACCTTCTCCTCTTTTCATCACTTATTTAGAGGGTAGCTGCTGCGCAGCAGGTTTTCGGACCAGAGGTCCTCAACCGAAGAACGTCGCATACAATTAGAACGTCAATAGAAAACCGATAGTCCCCGGATGAGGAGCTCTGCTCCGAAAGTCCAGCCGCTTGCGGCGTGCATGAACGTATCTCTGCCAACGTTACACTCGCGCATGCGCTCGGGTGTTTCGGACCAGAGGTCCTCAACCGAAGAACGTCGCATGCAATTAGAATGTCAATAGAAAATCGATAGTTCCCGGATGAGGTACTGTGGACAGTACCAAGGATTTTTCTCCGAAAAATCTATCTTTGAGTAAGAAATGGAAGTTCCTCTTTGGAGGATGCTATCCCGTGTACCTCTAGACTAGTTCTAGGGGTACTTTTTTTTCTGTTGAC
>CALIGP010000072.1 GCA_938021455.1 uncultured Lewinella sp.
CGAATCCTGCAATAATTGCTCCTGCGATAGGGGCGACCCAGAATAGCCACAGTTGCTGTATGGCCCAGCCACCGGCGAAGATGGCCTGGCTAGTACTACGAGCGGGGTTAACGGAAGTGTTCGTAACCGGAATACTGATGAGGTGAATCAGCACAAGACAGAGACCGATGGCGAGACCAGCAAAGCCAGGAGAAGCTTTGTAGTGTGTCGTACCAAGGATGACGAACAGGAAGAAGAAGGTCATCACTATTTCGCACACCAAGGCAGAGGTCATGGAATAACCACCTGGGGAATGTTCCCCGAACCCATTGGAGGCGAAGCCACCAACTTCAAAGCCAGCTTTACCGCTGGCAATGAGGTAGAGTAAACCTGCACCGAGAATACCTCCCAGTACCTGGGCGATGATGTAACCGGGCAGGTCTTTGCCGTCAAAACGACCACCAGCCCAGAGGCCTAAAGAAACGGCTGGGTTGAGGTGACAACCGGAAATGTGCCCAATGGCATAAGCCATCGTAACAACGGTAAGACCAAAGGCAATAGCCACACCGACGAAGCCAATACCGAGTTCCGGGAAGGCAGCGGCCAGCACGGCACTACCACAACCACCCAGCACGAGCCAGGAGGTACCGATGAATTCTGCAATGTATTTTTTCATAACGAAAGCTAATTAGTTCGCCCCAAACCTAACAATAAATAGGCATATGGTGGAAAAGCGAGTAAAAAACTTAGCCTCCAGTTGTTTTTCGGTAGAAAATTTGGACGACAAAAAGAAAGCGGTTAAGCAACAATCAAGGTGCTTAACCGCTTTAAAGCGTTGATGAAGTTCTGAATGGATCAGAGCTTATATTCTTCAATTCGCTTAGCGAGAACCTCCCGATAAGACTTGCCGATGGGCAAGGAGGTGGTTTTACCCTTCTCCTTGACTTCCACCATGTTGCCGTGTACGGCCTCGATTCGATCGAGGTTTACGATGTAGCTACGGTGGATACGCTGGAAATTGGCATTGGGTACGCGCTGGTCTAACGACTTCATGGTCTGGAGGGTAATCACTCGATCGTCCGGCATTCGGATGATGACGTAGTCTTTGAGTCCTTCGATGTAGACAATGTCAGAAAGGTTAACTCGAACGAGCTTCTTGTCTGCCTTCACGAAGAAGAAATCAGGTCCTCCATCTTCCACTTTGCCGGCTTTAGCTTTCTGCTTTAGCTCCGCTTGCTCAATGGCTCTGTTGCAGGCCGTTAAGAAACGGTCGGAGCTAATGGGCTTAACCAGATAATCGAGTGCATTGAGCTCGAAACCGTCAAGTGCATAGTTGGGGTAAGCCGTTGTGAAAATGGTTACCGGAGGGTCCTTGAGCCCTCGCAGAAAGTCTGTACCGGTAAGCTGGGGCATATTGATGTCCAAAAACATCAGGTCGATGTCATGCTTTTGCAGTACTTCATTGGCTTCGAATGCATTATCACATTTAGCTACCAACTCAATCTGGGGAATCTTTTGGAGGTAAGTCTCGAGAATGTCCTGAGCCAGGGGCTCATCGTCTACTATAATGGCGTGTATCATACTGCGATATTAGGGATGTAATGGAGGTAGGGCAACTTTCGTCGACTAACCAAGGAGAATTCTCGGTGAGCGTTCATCAGAGCTGTAAGTCCAGGTGGACAGCATAGGTGCCCGGTGTTTCTTTTACTTCGAGTTGGTATTTTTCGGGGTAGAGAAGTTGTAGCCGCCGACGGACGTTAACCAAGCCAATGCCTCCACTGGGCCTGCTGCCATGTACCTGGGTAGGCATCACCGAACCCTTACTGTTCTCTAGAATAAAGTGTATGGAACGAGGCTCGACCCGGAGTGTCGCTTTTACAAAGCCGTCCTTTATGTTGGCATTTACCCCATGCTTAAAGCTGTTTTCCAGAAAAGGAATGAGCATTAGCGGCGCCACCATTTGATCAGACACATTCCCAGAGACCTCCAGCTGAATGTCGATACCCTTGCGTTGACGCAGGCGCTCCAGATCAAGATAGTTCTGTAAGTAGTTGATCTCTTTGCGCAGCGGCACTTTGGGCTCGTTGCATTCATAGAGCATGTAGCGCATCATCTCCGAGAGCTTGATGACGATGTCCGGCGCTTTATCGTCTTTCTTCAGTGTCAGTGCGTATAGACTATTCAGGGTGTTGAATAGGAAGTGCGGATTAATCTGACTTTTCAGGAAGCGCAGCTCAGACTGCATCGTCTCCGTTTCGGCTTTGTCTTTTTTGCGGTTCTGGATGATCCAGTCAACCATGATTTTGCCCACTGTACTCAGGCCAGCCACCAGAAAGGTGCTGAAGAAATAGGCAGAGAGATTCTCCAAAATGTCCTGTTGGACACCGCCTGCTTTAGAGAAGAGGATGTATTTGAGCGCCAGTTTTAGCGGCGTAAATACCAAGGCTACCCCAATCAGGAGAAAGATGTAGGTGCCAAATTTTCCCTTTTTCAAATAGGTAGGGAAAATGTACAGCAGGTTGATGTAAACAACGATGATGTAAAAAAGGACATTGATGAGCTCGTTGGCCAACGACACACCAAAGGTGAATTCTCCCGTCCGCCATTGCATCGCTACCAATAGGGCCAAAAAGGCCAGCCAGCCACCGGCGTGGTAAAACGGACGCCGGGTTAGGGTTTGCCCCAACCGATCGAGGAATCCCCCGATTTCTTCCGTCTTGTTTTCACTGGCCAGTATTGACATGTTGCCAAAGTACGAAAGGAGAATGGAATGAGGAAAGCCTTTCGACAAATGTCGGGGCTAAGGGGATGAGCAGGCGAGGACGCGGGTGCAAGGGGAGGATTGCAAAAAGCAATGGTTCGCCAACTCAAGTTTGGGGCCATTAGCTAGGGAAACATTCAGACGGTAATGCTCGAACCCTGTACGCTGAATGGTGAAATTTTGGTTGAGACGTTGTGCGTCGAACCGCAGATGGTGCCGAAGGCTCCCGTAGCCTGTATAGGCAATTCTCTGTAGTGTTGATTACAGGGTCAAAGTCACTTAAGTCCCTTGCCCGGATCGACGCATAGCGCCTCAACCAATCACTACCCTACAATTTGATGTATGCACGGTCGGAAAATTAAGCAAGGCAGAAGACCGTATCTTCGCCTTCATGAAAGTCCTCTTACTGCTCGTTGTCGCTGCGGGCATCATTTATTACATCGGCAAGGAGGTGCTGTCTTCCTTCGCCCACGTATCTGACGAAGACCTGCTCACCTTCTGGCGCGGGAAACTGGTAAAGCAAGACCGCAAGGCTTTCCGCCGCATCAGTGATCACCTCGGCCGCTGTGAGGCCTGCCGCGACCGACTGGATGCCATCCGAAAGAATGACGCCGGGCCGGGGGTGGAAGCGCCTTATTTGGAGCGGAAGTATTAGCAAAGGGCCATCATTCCATGGCTCCTTAATCCTTCTTCTGCACCTGCGGTGAGCGCCCAAACTATCCCTGCCTTTGTTCGTTGCTTTACTATGAAAGATCAAGTATCCATTCCTGTTTGGTTGAAAACAATTGGTGGCACCTGTGCGGTATACCAATTAGTGATTACGGGGTTTTGGTTAATCGGAGTTATTGCAATAGACAGTCGTTGGTTTTTTGCTGGCTATCTCGGAATGGCTATCACCTTTTTCTCTATCCTTTACTATCAAAGAAAAGCTAAACAGACCACCTAGTAATTAGACTTTTCTCCTTACTTACACCGAAACAATCGATGAA
>CALIGP010000073.1 GCA_938021455.1 uncultured Lewinella sp.
GGGTACTACTGGTGTCGACGTTAAGTCACTCAACACCATCCTTACCGGAGAGCAAATTCTTTACTTCCAGCAGCTCGTCCGTAAGATTCCCGTTAGCGACAACGTACTCGAGTACGCCGTTAACCTGACGACGAAGACCCGCCCGAATACCGACCGGGCTACCGCTGATGTGAACAAGTACATCAGCTGGGGCGCCGGCCCACGGGCCAGCCAGTATCTGGTGCTCGGCGCCAAGTGCCACGCCGCTATCTCGGGTAAGTACAGTCCGGACATCGAAGACGTGCAGGCTATCGCTAAGTACGTCCTCCGTCACCGGATCGTGCGGAACTACCTCGCGGAGTCCGAAGGGATCACGGAGGAGAACGTGATTGAGGCGCTGTTTTAGTATTTTGGTTCGTTGGTATTTCGGTTCGTTGGTATTTTAGCTTCGCTACGATTGTGTGGAGGAACCAAAGAACCAAAATACTAAAAGACTAAAAGACCAAAATACCAACCCACCCGCACGCCACAACCGCCTGCCTTGTCATCTGTTTTAGTAGACGTACCTTGGTGCCCTCTAACTGGGCTTTCATCGTGCCTTCTGAACAGAACAAAGCTTTTTATGATCCACCGCATCCTGACTTTTTCGCTGGCTCTTCTTCTCGGAATTACCGTTTTTTCCTCCTGTGGGGAAGATATGCAGCGAAGCCTGGCCCCGACGCCAACGGCTTTTGGTGCCATCAATGGGGTAACGATTATCTCTGACGACGAACTTTGGGAAAGTAATTTTCGGGACTCGATCGCCTTCTTTTTTGAAGCACCGTACCTGATTCTTCCCCAACCAGAGCCCATCTTTGATCTACGGCACATCGAGCCGCTTAAGCTGCTGCAAGAGCCTACTTTTAAGGAGCTTCGCAACTACATTGTCCTGGCAGACCTTTCGGATAAAAACAGCCCGACTACCCAACTGGTCATCAAAGACCTAAGTGACGCTAAGATTCAGCAGGTTAGGGAGGAAGGCTTCGGCACTGCCGTTGCCCGTAATAAATGGGCAAAGGGTCAGCAACTCATTTACCTAATGGGTAAGAACCGTGAGGAGTTGATGGCGGGATTGGGCACCGCCCACCCTGCCGTTGTGGCCCGCATTGATGAGCGGGAGAACGAACGGGTGAAGGTTACGGCCTACTTCCGGGGTATTGACCGGCAGCTGGGAGCAACCATCACCGAAAAGAGCGGTGCGACCATCGACATTCCCGGTGGTTACGAGATTGTACCGATTGACGAGCCCAACTTTGCCTGGCTGCGCAAAGACACCCGTGGCGGTAGCCTTAACATAATGGCTACCCGGGTACCTTACGAAGACCAATCACAACTCAGTCGTGAGGGACTGAAGTCTATCCGCGATCAAATCGGCAAGGAATACATCAGCACGACGCTGGAAAATACTTACATGCGAGTCAATGACGTTAGCCTTCCCCTCTTTACCGAAGCGACGGAGCTCAATGGTGCTTTCGCCATCTCAGGTCGAGGTATATGGGAAATGGAAAATGATTTCCTCGCCGGTCCCTTTATCTCCTACCTGATCAACGATACGGCCAATAAGCAGCTGGTGCTGGTGGACGGCTTCGTGCTGGCCCCCGGCGAAAAGAAACGGGAGTTGATGGAGGAGTTGGACCAGGTGCTGCGGACGGCGGCGGTGCAGTAGGAGGAGCAGGGAGTCAAGCAGTCAGAGAGTCAAGCAGTCAGATAGTAGCCACTCATTAATGAGTTTGTACTGCGGCATTTGTCAGGCAGGAGCCAACCATTTCATTTACGGGGGTGGTCTTTAGGTTGAGTAAACACCTAAAACACCTCTACTATGTACCGCCTTCTAGTCCTAGGATTCGTCCTTTTTTCTGTTAGCCTCTCCGCCCAATACGAGCGAGGCAACTGGTACCTGAGTGGTAACTCTGCCATTGATGCGGGCAACCAATCTACCGTTGCAGGAAGTGACTTCCTGCCACTGTCCGCCAGTCGTACGGGACTCTTTTTCCTGGATCGTTTGCTGGTGGGCGGCAACGTGCTCAACCCGGCAGTTTTCGTTCGTTATTACCAGCCGCTGAAGCCGCAGAGCAAGCTATCTGCTTTTGCGGAGTTGAACGTGGCGGGGGATTTCAGTGCTCGTCGGGGGGGCATAGTAAATTACCAACCCGCCATTGGTTTGGAGTATCAGCTTTCGGCGGATGTTTTGCTTTCGGCGAAGGTCCAGCATTCGTTTAATCAGACTTTGGCGAATGCTACTTCCCTCCAATTTGGGATTAATACTATTATTGGCCGTGGCGGTCTGGAGCCCGGGCAAAATTGGCTACGAAAGGGGACTTTATTCATTGATCCGAACATTGGACAGGTAACATATTCCAGTTTTAACGCTACGACCGGAAGTCTTCCATCAGTACGTGTTAACCTACACTTTGGTGGTGGAATTATGCTTTCTGACAGAGTTAGCCTGGACGGCAGCGTATCTACCTGTAATTACCAGACTTCATCTGTTCTTTCAGAAAACACAAAACTTCTCGGCATTCAGATAGCTGCTGATCTTGGCTTAAGGTATTTCCTAACCTCTGCAGGTAAGCTACGACCTTACGTAGGTGCAGGAGTTACCGGAAACTACCGGTTAGGTAAGGCGAAATACGAAACTCCAGGACGACCGGATTACGTTGAAGAGTTTTTTGAATTCAGCCCTCAGCTCAAGCTCGGCACACTGTTCTTCCTGAGTGACAACGTAGCGCTGGATGCGAGTCTGGAATACAATTTCCGGGATAATACTGCTAGCCGGGCAGCTGCTTCGCAGCTGGGGCTGGGGGTTGGGGTGAAGATTTTTTTGGGCGGGAAGGAGGAGTAATGACCCGTTGGCCAACCAACCTTACTGCTTAAAGCATTAGTCTTTCAAGTGTTTTTCACCTAAACCATTACTGACATGAAATTCCTATTCCCCCTATTCCTATTTCTTTTTTCCTGCAGCCTCCAGGCGCAGTATGAAAAAGGAACCTAGTACCTCAACGCTGATGCCGGGCTGCGGACCGTTACCAGCCGACTTGGGTAAACTCAATGACATCAACCTGATCTCCGGAGCTATCTCCCTCAACGGCGGTTACTTCCTCACGAACAAACTCCTGCTGGAAGGTGGACTGAGTTTTTCAGCGAACAACGTTGAACGGACCACTGACCGTGAGTTCCTAAGCCGGAGCAACCGCTACGCCGCCAACGTCGGTTTTCGCTATCTCTTCAACGAAGGGAAAAAATTCCAGCCTTACCTCGCTGCGGGCTTGCGCTATGATTACGTGACCCAATACTACGAGCGGGAAAATATCGACCGCGTCATTGACTTTAGCGGCGGGAACTTATCTGCGGACCTCAAGGCGGGCTTCCTCTACAACTTCAATGAGCGGGTGGCGCTGGATTTTCACGTTGGGTACAATCCACGGCTGGGTGGCAGTTTGGGGCAGTCGGGGTTTTCCGGGGGTGTGGGGTTGAAGGTATTTTTGGGGAAGCGGTGATGGGAGAGGGCGCGGACGCAGGTGCGAAGAATGGTTTTTAGCAAAGAGCAGTGTTTGTCTTTCCTTGCTTTTGCACCTTTGCTTTGCAAAGTTATGGGCGCCAGCCCAACTTTATGAAATCAGTTCAATTGAGCTCAATTTATGCAACAACGCCACAAGAAACTGACACTTCAACCTTAAGGCTGGCTAACAGCTACTTTATTTATCTGGGCACTAGTACAGTGATAATATGATGGCAACATTTCACCTCTTTATGATTTTATACTTATGAAGATAATTTCCATCAGAAGCGTAAATAAATTCATCTGATGCTGTCTGCGAGAAAGACAGTACACCTAGCATATCCAAGTCATTAGGAAACTCATCATCCATAGCGGGATATTGTTCAGACGTCCAGCCGGAAGCAAGTAACTCTCCTGTTGCACTATCGAATATCTCAAGTACTGGGGGGAGTTCATGTCTTGCTAAACATTTATTATAGCTAAAAATAAGATTGCCTTGAATTCTAATGAAAGCCGAAAAACCACTACATCCATCAGACGTTTCCCAAACTTTTTTCCCATCTTCCCCATTTATTCGGTAAAGCGTGCCACAAGAGAAAACTATGTCTCCTTCATGCTCAAAAAAGTAAACATTTGCATACTTTGTTTCAAGAGGCTTAAAAGCCCACTTCTTCTCTAACCTTGGTGATAAATTCACCAGACCGTCTCTTTGATTCCAAATCAATAGGCCGTCTTGAAATTTTTCTAATCCCGACACTTCTATCCCCACATCTAACTTATACTCCATTTCCCCAGAATACAAGTTGTATCGATACAGCATATTTCCAATACAGAAGAAAAAACAGTCTTCAGCAATAACTATTGAAGAAGTCGGCTTTTCCGAGATTTCAATACTTAGTACGATCGCGGTATCAACACTTGAGTAGAACTGTAAAGATTCTTTATTATAAAAGGGAAGAATCCTGTTGAATGACGAACCAGATTTAACATTCAACCCTTCATTGGCACCTGCGTGTCTAGCGCTAAATATTTTTTCATTACGCTTATAAACACTTAAATATCGCCTATTTTTCTTAACGTAAAAATAAGCTTGGTTTTCATTAGAATATTCACTGGAGGCCAGTTGTGAATCCACTGTAAAATTTTCAGGCCACCCAACAATTACCCCTCCTTTCACAACTTTAGGAATCGAGATACTACCATTATAAGGTAATGGTTTTGTCCATACTGGCTCAAGGTAATCTCCAACTGTTCCTTGTTGACATTTCACGCAATTGCATGTGAAGATTAAAAGAACTAGTGAGAATAAGTACTTAGAATTAGTCATATTGAAAATGCATGAAGTCTTTAGAACGGTTCCATTCTGCGCCCCATTCGATATTTGGATTATTAAATAAAGCTTCTACCAAAGGTAATGGCATACCTAAAACCCCACCGTTGCAAAGCGTGATTAAAGTCTGTTTGTTATCTCTCATATAATTACGTAAGCTAGTAAACGAATAGCCTCTTTGTGATAAACGACTTCGTAAATGATTGTACCGAAGGTCTAAGCCTAGCGTTAAGTTGTCAGCCAGGCTTATAGCTGTAAGCGGACCATAAGTACAAGGGCCAGTTGGCAATGGACAATCACCTCCTTCGTATGCGACAACACCGTTCGATAGTGGGCTAGGAACATATCTTTGCGTACAAAGAGTCCCCATGCCCTCACAAGACTGGAAAAGAAAATTTAGTTGGACTAATTTAGCATTTATTTCAGCGGCCACAGCATATCCGCAGACCTCAA
>CALIGP010000074.1 GCA_938021455.1 uncultured Lewinella sp.
AAACCGGGTGTTAGGAGGAGGCATTGTGCCGGGCAGTATCGTTCTCTTCGGCGGCCAACCAGGAATCGGTAAGTCGACCCTGCTATTACAGCTGGCGTTGAAAATCGGGAGAAAGGTGCTCTACGTTTCCGGCGAAGAATCTGAACAGCAGATCAAGATGCGCGCCGATCGGCTGGGAGGCGACAAGCGACAGTGTTACCTACTTACGGAGACGAACACCAGCAAGGTCCTGCAACACGCCGCTGACGTAAAGCCAGAACTGTTGATCATCGACTCCATCCAAACCCTGGCCAGCCCGCACGTAGACAGTATGGCCGGCACGGTAAGCCAGGTCCGGGAATGTGCGGCGGAGCTGCAACGCTTCGCTAAAGAGTCAGGTATCCCGACTTTCATTATCGGGCACATTACCAAGGAAGGCTCTATCGCTGGACCTAAGTTACTGGAGCATATCGTTGATGCCGTCCTCCAGTTTGAGGGCGATCGCAACTACACTTACCGAATTCTCCGGACGCTGAAAAACCGCTTTGGCAGTACTGATGAGCTAGGTATTTATCAAATGGATAGTAACGGCCTGCGCGAGGTCTCTAACCCCAGCGAGCTCTTGCTCAGTGAACGCGACGAAGACCTTTCCGGCTCCGCCGTCTGCGCTACGGTGGAAGGCATGCGACCAATGCTGGTGGAGGTCCAGGGCTTGGTGAGTGCTGCCGTGTACGGCAATCCGCAGCGTACTTCTACGGGCTATGACTCTAAGCGCCTTAATATGCTGTTGGCGGTATTGGAAAAACGAGCGGGCCTGCCCTTGGGAACTCAGGATGTATTTCTCAACATCGCTGGTGGCTTGAAGGTCGATGATCCGGCGATGGACCTCTCGATCGTCTCCGCACTATTGTCCAGCGCAATGGATGTGACCGTCCCGCCAGATGTATGCTTCGCTGGCGAAGTGGGCCTCAGCGGCGAGATCCGTGCCGTCACCCGCATCGAACAGCGGATTGCGGAGGCGGATCGACTCGGCTTCAAGCGTATCTACGTCAGTAAATACAATACTAAAGGATTGGACCCGGATCGGTACGGTATCCGGATTATTACCCTGGCTACGGTACGGGAGTTGTATGAGGCTTTGTTTGCTTAGCCCTCATCAAAATCTCCCCCATCCACCACCTCCATCACGTAGACTTCCCATCCACGCCCGCTGGCCTGTAGCGCTCGGAACTGAGTGGCATCGCCCGTAGACGCGTAGATAAACTGCTGAATGGCCTCACCGCGGCTCCCCATGTAGCGGGTGCCGGTTTGTTCGTCACGTGGGTAATAGCGGTCACTACCGTTTTCGAAGCGGCTGGGGTGGCGGGTCCCCGTAAACTCCAACGCAGCGACTTCATTGTCGTCAAGGCGGCGTTCTTGGAAATAATTCCAGCGGCCGCGTTCGTGCTGAGCATAAAAGTAACGGGCCTTATCTCCATTACCGGGGCGCAGCTCAAACTGACGGCCAAAGTCGATGTGGTCATCATCGAAGTCGATCTGGGCGGAGCGGCCAACAGTATGGCCTTCACTTAAGAATCGGACACCGCTTCCTTCGGCCGCACGGTACATGGCGAAGACGAAGTCATGCTCCGGCTCCGGTAGTGGCCGGGCTCCGGTAGGGGAGGAGCGGAAGAAATCATCGTCCCGTGGTGGAGCAGAACCAGCAGACGAACGGGAGCTGGGCGCGGACGCGGGTGCAGTGGGTGTTGTAGGCGCAGAGGAACCCTCTTTGTTAGTACGTCTCCCAACTTCTGCCAGCATCTTTTCTTCCATCAACTCCATTTTGCTCACCATAGCAGCGGGCATCCACTTTTTGAGCTTATCCATCTTTTCAAGACTGGCCTTCATCTGCTCTAAGTCCAGCTTGTCAAACCCACCTTCAGATAGATCAAAGCTGGTATCATTGTCAATGTTGAGGTAAGCCTCGATGGTCGTTTCGAGCTCTTGTAGTATTTGGCGATCCTGCTCAGTTTTGATGAGCTTTACCTCCACTCCGGTATCCAACTTAGCCATCAGGTTATAGGTAGGCTGGTCGTTTATTTTTACACCGCTCTTTCCAACGTACAATTGCACCAGCGCCCGCGCCGGAATATTCTGCTCCTTTGTGAACGGCCACGGAATCGGCCCGTGCTTCATCCGTAAGTTGCTACGATCAACCGTAATGGTGGTTTTATTCAGGAAGCGTGTTAGTGTAAACCAGGCCAGAAAAATGCCCACCAATAAATGAATACTGATGAAAAGGCCTGCTCCCGTAAAGAGGAAAACCAAGACAATAGCATTCCAGAAAACGGCGGCGAAGAGTAAGCCCCACATCGCCCGGGTTCGCCAGGGGTAGGAGATGATTAATCTGCCGGAATCACGGGAAATGTCAAGTTTGTTAGCCATGGGTAAGAATGTGTGCTGGTTCACAAACTTAATACCGAATGAGGGACAAACATTACCCTATGGAGTCAAATAGTCAAAATAGTCAAGCAGTCAAATAGTAGCTACCGCACAGGGATGCTCGCTCCGCTCGTTACCAGCGTTACAAATTTACTCCCTGACTCTCTTACTTCCCTCCAGCTGCGAAGCAGCGTGAAATGTTCTTGCGGCAGCTACTCTTTGACTTCTTGACTCTCTGACTGCTTGACTCCCTCCCTCCCTTCCCTCCAGCTGCGAAGCAGCGTGAAATGTTCTTGCGGCAGCTACTCTTTGACTTCTTAACTCTCTGACTGCTTGACTCCTTAACTCCCCCCCTACACACTAGGGTCTGGCCACCGTTGCTGCACCGCCTCCAGGTCCTGAAGTATTTCTTCGGATAAGCTTAGTTCGACGCTGTCAATGTTTGTCTTCAGTTGGTCCAGGCTCGTTGCACCAATGATGTTGCTATGGTTGAAATCCCGGTCATTGACAAAAGCCAAGGCCATTTTGGTCATACTAACACCATGCTTTCGGGCCACCTCAGCATAAGCTTTAGTGGCTTCCATTGCATTGTCATTACTGTAGCGGGTGTACTGTGGGAAAACGTTCAGGCGGGCATCTTTGCGGGCGGAGCCGTCGAGGTACTTACCCGTCAGCCGACCCATCCCGAGGGGGGAATAGGGAAAGCCGGCGATGTTCTCGCGCAGGCAAACCTCCGCTAATCCCACTTCAAATCCTCGACTAAGTAAGCTGTAAGGGTTTTGAATGCTGACGGGTCTTGGTAAGCCATTGATGTCTGCCAGGTGTAGCACCCGCATCACGCCCCAGGGGGTTTCATTACTCAAGCCCCAATGCTTAATCGTTCCAGCTTTGATCAGCGCGTCCATTTTGGTTAGAATCTCTAGAAAATTATCCTCCCATTCATCGTTGCTTATGCTGTGGGTGCCGCGTGTGCCAAAGAAATTTACCTTCCGCGCCGGCCAGTGTAGCTGGTAAAGATCAAGGTAGTCTGTTTGAAGTCTCTCTAAAGACCCACCTAGTGCCTCATCGATTTGCGCTGATGAAAAGCCGAGATTGCCATTCCTAATGTGAGTGGCGAAAGCTGCCGGACCAGCGATCTTCGAAGCCATAAAAACGTCCTTTCGCTTTCCCGTCGCTTTAAACCAGCGACCAATGATGGTTTCCGTTTTCCCCCAGGTCTCTGCCGTGCTGGGCACAGCGTACAACTCGGCGGCATCGAAGGCATTGACCCCCCGCTCCACGGCGTAGTCCATCTGCGCGTGGCCTTCGGCCTCGGTATTCTGTCCTCCCCAGGTCATGGTTCCCAAGGTTACTTTACTGATGTTGAAACCGGTGGTGCCGAAAGAATTATAGCGCATAAATTGATAGTTTGGATTTTTGGTTCGTTGGTCTTTAGGTGCCGGGCAATCTAACAATAGAGGTTGCCGGTGAGAGAAGGTTTACCGGCAGAAGAAGGTTCATTGCCTAGACCGTACGAAGGGGCTACTTCGCTCACTTTTTACCTCTGCCAAAAAAAAGTGAACTTTTTTATCCATTCTGCAACTTTCCCCGAAACTCCCGACATTTACCCCCCGTAACAACCTATAACGTAAACATACTCATCGACCCTTTACCGGGCTTTGGGTGCAGTCGGGAGGCGGATATCCGTGAAACTCCGTCAAGCCGGCACAAACTCCGAAAGGAACAATCATGACTCGAAATCCCCGCGAAAACATTTTCGAACAAGAAATGCTGGAACACTATGCAGTAGTGTTCAACTTTCTCTCCCGCATGTGCGGTAACGGCGCAGATGCCGCTGACCTAGTGCAGGAAACTTTTGCGCGGGCTTACGTCAAGATTGATCAGTACGAACCCGGAACCAACGCCCGCGCATGGCTCTTCCGCCTGGCCAAGAACCTTTTCATCAACGAGTACCGCAAGAAGACGCGTCGGGGTGAAACGGAACTGGACGAGCGGGTAGCCTACAACCGTCGCGATGAAGGCCATTCTATGGCTGGCTTCGCCGACCTCCGTATTGCCGGAGCGATGGACCAGGACTTCTCCGATCCCATCGTGAAAGCGATGACTTTCCTGAAGGACGACCAGCGCGCCATTATCATTATGGCCGATCTGTACGACTTCAGCGAAAAGGAAATTGCCAAGGCAATGGACATGAACCTTAACACGGTAAAGTCCACCACCCGCCGGGCACGTCTGGCGCTCATCGAGCGACTCTCGGGTTACGCTGAAAATACCTATGGTATCGTCAACACACGAAACTTGGGTTAATTTAACTAACATTCTATGCCACCCCGCGAAAAATAGCTGCGGGGTGGCATTTTACGCTTTATTGCTTTTTTCATCTCTTCACTAAATAAGTTACCATGTCTTTTAACAGTCGCAAACCTCAAACGAAGAATCATCGTACCCCTGAAGTAGCGGACCGTGAACCGGAATGTCCGGTAGGAGAAAGCCTTGACTTATCGATAGACCCCAGAACAGGGGACCTTCAAAACCTGGATACCTATAAAGTTTTTATGAAGCGGAACTTAAAATGGCAAGCGCCGCCGGCTGACCTACTAGCCAACATTCATGCCCGTATTGACCGCATTAAAGCTGGAGAAGAGTAAAGCAATTGAAAATATCATCGTACCCAAATAATTTGGGCGTGATCCGAGTGCATTTTAGAACAAATAGCTCATGGGAAGACCTCTGATAGTAAGTAAATTATCACGTTTACCCTTTCCCAAATGAGCAATGCCGCCAAGCATCCATCAATGGGTGCCCCACCTCGTATACGTTTCTTACGACCAGCCTGCTGGTCGCGTAAATTCCTGCGCAATGGATTTTGTACTACCGCGAAGAAACTATTGCTTTCGCCGTGTGCTCCGGCTAACGGGTGCACGGCTGGCCGTTGGCCGACGTACCGCGCCCGATGAACGGATACCGCGGTAAGAGCCGGACTGGGAAGGATCTATACGACTCATCGCTGAGATGACCGTATTCTGCTCCACTCCCGTTGACCCTTTGTAAATTTCAATGATTTCCTCTCGCTTAGCGTCGACAAATGCTTGGACGTAAACGGAAGAGGGGTAAGCCTGATTCGCTTTTTGAGCGTCTTCGATGGCCAGCGTAATGTTGCTTCTGGCGGAGACTACATCCGTTATCATCATGTCCAGCCCAAGGCGGTGGTAATTGTAGTAAGCCCGGCGAAGTGGTAGCATACGCGGGCTCAGAACGTTCTCCATCAGGTAGTACCGGTTACGGCTTTTATTGCCCGAGCGCCAGCCCTGAGTTGAGCTAACTTCGGTTGGGAGTCGGTTATACAACTCCTGGGCCTTATCAAAATAAGGTTGTCCGCCAAGTGGGGAAAAAGTATCGTAGTCAAGGCCCACAATCATAAAACTGTAGAAAGCCAAAATGTGTCCCAAGTCGCTCGCATAGCTTTGCTCGGAGTAAATAATTCCTTCTCCTTGCCGATAGGTGAAGTTGATAAACTTATCTTGGGTGTTCAGCACTGGCGTCCGCTCGGACGTACCAAAAACCGGGCGCTGGCTCTGCAGAGCAAGCGTTCCTTTGTACTGATCAGGGATGGGCTTACTGGTGCCGTTGGCTTCCTCGAAAACTTCACTAATCGTGAGAAACAGGGTGGCTTCAATACGTTCCTCTTCCTCGAACTTATCGTCCGTCCAGACCTGCCCACGCAGAAAAGTGAAGATGTCTTTCTCGAGAGAACCGAAAATACGCTTGTCCGTTTGGACGATCTGGTCGGTGTTGACGTTGATCGTCCAATCGATTTCGCTCTGGGCGCTGACGCAGGTGCAAAGTAAAAGGACAAAAGAGCAGAGTAGGGTAGACCGTAAGTTCATTCCGTAATTGTTGTAGGGATGGGGAGCTTAAAAGATGCTCGCCAGGGCATCGAGGATGTCGTTTGCTACCTCGGCCTTTGGTTTTAACTCAAAGGGCGTGACCTTATTGTGGTCAACGAGTTGAATCTTGTTAGTAGTGTGGCCAAAAGCAGCACCTTCATCATTGGGGCTGTTGAGCACGATGAAGTCCAGGTTCTTCCGCTGGAGTTTGCCCCGGGCATTTTTCAGACCGTTTTCCGTCTCCAGCGCAAAGCCCACCAGGCGCTGGTTTTTCTTTTTGTCTTCGCCGAGCTCGGCGGCAATGTCTGGGTTACGGACCAATTCGACCTTTAGGGGTTTCTCCCCCTTCTTGATTTTCTGTCCGGCTACCTTCTTGGGGCGGTAATCTGCTACGGCGGCGGCCAGGATGGCGGCATCAGCTTTCGGCCAGTTGGCTACGCTGACTGCATGCATCTCCCTGGCGGAGCGGACGTTGTGAACGGTCACGCCGGTAGCCTCCGTTGTGAGTGAAGTTGGGCCGAGTACGAGGTTTACGGTGGCGCCGCGCGCAGCCGCGGCCTCCGCCAAAGCAATGCCCATTCGCCCAGTACTCCGATTGCCGAGGTAACGTACAGGATCCAGGTCCTCGAAGGTTGGCCCGGCGGTGATGAGCAGTTTACGGCCTTTAAAGTCTTGCGGAGAGCCGTCAGGACGCCCAGCGTCCACATTAGCCCCTCTCCTCCGGAGAGGGGTTGGGGAGAGGTTTCCTTGGCTCGGGGTGAGCTCCGCTGCTGCCTTCGGCGGTGGGGAGAGGTTTTCCTGACTCGGGGAGAGCTTCGCTGCTCCCTTACCCTCCTTTGCATCCTGCGTCCGCGCCCCTTGTTGAAGTGCCAAAAAGTCCGTCAATACCTGAATAATCTCCTCCGGTTCCGCCAGCCTTCCTGCACCCGTCAGTCCAGAAGCCAGCTCGCCAGTACCTACGTCGATCAAGTGATTGCCATAAGTCTTCAACAACTCCACATTTCGCAAGGTAGCGGGGTGGGCCCACATATCAAGGTCCATGGCTGGTGCAAAAAACACCGGGCAGCGAGCCGAGAGATAGACCGCCACAATGGCGCTGTCGCAAATACCGTTGGCCATTTTGGCTAGGGTTGTCGCAGTAGCCGGGGCCACGAGCATAGCATCCGCCCATAGGCCTAATTCCACATGATTGTTCCAACTCTCTCCGTTGTGAACAGAAGTTGTTACCTCGTTTTTTGAGAGGGTGGCCAACGTAAGCGGTGAAATGAAATCCGTCGCTGCCCGGGTCATCAGAACTTTTACTTCCGCGCCGGCTTTGATGAGGCCACGGACAATTAAAGCTGACTTATAAGCAGCAATGCTCCCACTTACTCCAAGGATTATTTTTTTACCCTCCAGGTTCATGCTCAGGAAATTCTAATAACGGACAGCGCCCCAGGCAGCCAGTAGCAGCATGGGGCGATGTCTTGATTTTGGGCGAGAGTTCAGACTCTTTAGGTCTCTCTCTACTGTCTATTATCTACCGTCTACCTAGACCTCCTCTTCTTCGTCGCGGAGGTTGTTGTAGCGGTGGTACAGCTCGTCATCGAGGTATTCCCGCATGGCGATCAGTACCGGATTTGGTAGCTTTTCGTAGAACTTGGAGATTTCAATCTGCTCCTTGTTCTCCACCACTTCTTCGATGGTATCGGTTACTTCAGCAAACTCTTCCAGTTTCTGGTCCAGCTCATGCTTAAGATCGACGGCCAGCTGACGTGCACGACGGCTCACAATGGCCAGCGTTTCGTAGATGTTCTTCGTATCTTTAACGACATTAATAATGTCGCGGGCGGCTATGTCGGGGCTAAGGCCTTGAGCCCGTGCTTTGATATCTGACATTTTCGAGTTTTTTAAGTTGAGTTTGTGATTTTTTGAGGTAGTCGCTCAGCTCTTCCCCGTAAGTACTGTCTGGGTAGCGACCCTGGAAATTTTCGATCAGCTCAATCGCTTTTTGAAAGCGTTCGTACTGTCGGGAGACAAAGCTTAAGTCCGCATACTGATACTGACTTTTAGCCCTCAGAAAACGGACCTCTTCGGCGCGGCCTGTTTCAGGATATTCTTTTAGAACATTCTCGAATGATCGCTGCGCTGATTCAAAACGTCTGAGGTCCATATAGAGTTTGGCGGATTCGAAATCCTTTTCCTCCATTTTGGCCCGCATAACGTCAATTAGTCGGTTGGCTTCCGGAATCCGTTCGCTGGACGGGTAGCGGTTAGCAAACTCCTCGAAGCCTTCAATGGCCTTTACGCTATAGCTTTGATCCAGCCGGTAAACCGGACTGAGTTCATAATTGGAGTAGGCACTCATGAAGTCCGCTTCTTCTTTCAGCGTACTTCCACCGTAGGTAGTGGCAAAGTTCTTGAAGTAGTAACTGGCCAACACGTACTGCTTAGTGTAGTAGTAAGTATAGGCGTAGCGGTAAGCAATCTGTTCTGCTTCTGCCTGCCCACGGTAAGGAGCAATGCTCAGTTCGTAGAGAGACTGGGCGCGTTGATATTCTTCTACTTGGTAATATTCATCGGCCTTAGATAGAATCGCCTTCGGGTCTCCACTGGTGCGGATAGACTCGAATTCCGACTTGCAACTGAAGGTGCAAACGGCAAAGAAAAGAAGAATGACTAAGTGACTGATTTTCATACGGCGCGCAAAGATAAGGAATGACAGGTCAAATGATCGGATCCCGAGACTTTTGCTGAAGAATTAGCTCAATCTCCGGCTCCTACTTGATAAGAGAGGCTTTCATGGCGGCAGGGGTTGTATCTAATCTTTCAGGGCTATCCGCTACCGTGTGAAATTACGTTTAGGAAGCTGGAATAGCTTAAAGATTTTTTCAGAACCTACCTTTTTAACTATATTTACGGACGTACTAAGGTTTTACTTTTTTCATTATGTGTAAGAATTTTAGCATTTCTGATGCCCACTCCCCCAAAGGGAGGTTTTTCATCTAACCCTGATTTCAACAACATTTTCCTGCGGGGCTTTCCCCCACCTGATGTTAGGCCTTTTTCAGTCAAAGCTCCCTTCCTGGGAACGGCTGCGGTATCCTGACCTGCTAATTGTTTTTGCACCTTCAAAATCCGATTTATGAGACATCTTATTTTTTATCTATTTCTCCTGACAGGACTATTGTATAGTTGCGAGCAGGGACTGATCTCCAGCACCCCGGAGAAGTTATCCGTGGAGGAAATCGCTACGATCATTAACGCTGACCCGAATATTGAACGGGCTTATTTTCTGAAGAGATCAATTGATGAAGCCTACTCGCTGGCAATGTTAGCCGGGGCAAGCTTGCCCTCGGAGATGGACATCGATATTCTGGGCTCTACTGATGAAGAGGCACTAACGGCGTACTTTAAAAAGCTCAATTTCCCTGAGCCCGAAAAAGTAGCTGCCTGGTATGCAGAGGGCAATGCTTTCTTGCCCGCCTTTAAAGTAAATTATGCCCCACTATTGACTGATCTTACGAAAGAAGAAAAAGCTGAGCTGATTAAACTGCTCCCGCCCAGCACTAAAGAAGTAAGCGCAGAGAGGGCCATTGCTGAACTTCAAAAACAGAAAAAATGAGAAACGGAATCAAATACCCCGGGTTGTTTTTTCTAGTGATTCTTTCGCTTGCCATAAGTTCGCCGCTGTCTTCCAGCTGCGTGTCCACCTTTTCGGCAGAATGGAATGCATGTTCAACGAGAAGTTCGGAGACGAATACTGACTTTGCCGATCTAAATGGTTTTACCATTTTTATGCCATCTCCCCGAGAGTTATGTGAATCACAGGCCATCCTGAATTACGACTCTTGCAAAGAGAGATGATGACACTGCGGTACTAAATCCGCTGAATACCCGTAGGTTGAAACCGGGAGTAAACGTAATGTTTGCTCCCGGTTTTCTACTTTTGGGACGTTGGCAACTACCTTGGGTTGCCATCGTATACCAAAATTGTCCGCTTGCCCATCCCCCGCATAGACGAACTGCGTAAATATTACAACACCACCATTCGCCCGGAATTGCTGCGATTGGAACGGTTGCGGGTACGCCTCATTCGCGGTATTTTTCTGTCGTTGTTGTTAGTAGTGGTCTTGTTAGCGGTGTTTGTGGTCGCTGACCTGGGCTTTCTGATCTTCCTGCTGGCCATGCCGGTTATCTTTTATGTGGGATCTCTCTACTTTCGGATCGAGAAGTTTCGTCAGGCTTATAAGCCGGCCATCATGCAGCTGCTGATGGAGTTCCTCAACGATTCGCCCAACTTTCGCTCGCTGAGCTATGATCCTAAACGGGCCATTAACCAAGACCGCTTTGAGCGAAGTGGCCTCTTCCGGCCGATGCCGGATACCTACCGTGCGGAAGATTATATCCAGGGCTTAGTGGGAGAGATGGCTTTTGAAATGGGAGAGGCTTTTGTGCGGGAAATCAGCCCGGCAAGTAATCGCTTACTAGTGGTGTTCAGCGGCCTGTTCGTTCACGCCATCTTTAGTGAACCAACGGTAGGCCGCATTGCCGTTTGGCCACGTAAGAACTTACGCCGACTAAAACGTACGGTAGATGCCTACGTCTCTAAGGGAGGGATTAACGCAGACATCGAGATCATGAACCCGGGCTTCCGCGAAGAGTTTGCCGTCTACGCCATGCCAAATACTCACGTAGCGGGTATTCTTACGCCGCCGATGCAGGAGGCGCTGCTGGAGTTTCGCCGTAGCCAGGACAATGACATCTTCTTCGCCGTCCATAATCAGGATTTATTCATTGGGGTAGCCCATGACTACGATATGCTGGAGCCGAAATTCTTTAGTTCTAACCTCTCCTTCGCTGATATACGCCAGTTCTATACGGATATAACGCTGATGCTGGGAGTGATCCAGGATTTTGATCAGACGCACTAGGGATAACGGATGGCACGGATGAACGCGGATTATTAAAGGCTTTTGGGCGCGGCCGCAGGTGCAGCGGAAAGTTGAAAAAGCCGTGTTTTGCTATCGTAAGGAGCCCTCTTTGCCTTTAACTTCCCCTTGCACCTGCGTCCGCGCCCACTTCGCGCTCAAAAACTACCCGACTAAAAGAGGAGTTACTTACCTTCGCGCTCTATGACGGAAAAAGTCCTGATCCTCGACTTCGGTAGCCAGTATACCCAGCTCATTGCTCGCCGTATTCGCGAGCTTAATGTTTACAGCGAAATCGTGCCTTACAACAAGGTGCCCGAGCTGGATGATAGCATCAAAGCCGTTATTCTGAGTGGCAGCCCCTTCTCGGTTCGGGAAGAGCGAGCACTGCATCCGGAGCTTGAAAAATTTATTGGTAAGCGCCCCGTTTTGGGCATCTGCTACGGTGCTCAATACATCGCTCAACACTTCGGTGGTCGGGTGGAACGCTCTGAGACCCGGGAGTACGGAAAGGCTAATCTGGGGAAAATTCATAAAGGCGAAGGCTTGTTTGCTGGCCTGGAGGTCGGCAGCCAGGTGTGGATGAGCCACGGCGATACGATCAAGGCGATTCCGGAGCAGTTTGAATTACTGGCCAGTACGGCCGACGTAGAAGTAGCCGCTTATGGTAGTAAGCCCGGTGCTTTTGACTTGCCCGTATACTGCATTCAGTTTCACCCCGAAGTCTACCACAGTCTTGACGGCAAGGAACTTCTGAAGAATTTCCTGGT
>CALIGP010000075.1 GCA_938021455.1 uncultured Lewinella sp.
CCAGGAAAGGGTGAAAGCCAAAATGCCCGCTGGTTGTGGTGACATTGAGGTCGCCCAGCACTCTCCGAAAATCTGCCGGAGAATAGCCGTAGATTTTATTTGTCTCGGCATTAAAGCCATAGATTTCAAAGTCCTCATAGCCCATAACGGTCAGCTTGCGGAGGGTATCGAAGGGATCCTTGGCCATGTCCTCGCGAACAGAAAAAAGCTGGTAGCCCATTTTGAATTGGGATTGATCTGGCATGGAGCAACTTGACATTGGAAGCAGAGCACCGGCAGTTAGCAGGCTAGCGTGGGCAAGAAATTGACGACGATCCATTAATGTAAGGCGGTTATGTTTATCAGGCTAAACCAGTCAGCAGCTTTTCTCTGAGCTGGTCAGCTACCTGCGTAAAGTTAGCAGGATTAAGCGCTTCCAACTCCGGCAGTTCTACCAGCGGCCAGATACCTGATTGCTCGCCGATGATTCTTACGGTCTCCGGGCTATCCCCGCCGGAGTAGATTAGGCCCGCGATGGGGATGTTTCGCTGTCGGAGCAATTCGATGCTCAACAGGGTGTGGTTTATGCTGCCCAGGTAATGCCGGGAAGTCAGGATAACCGGTAGGCCAAGTTGAATGATCAGATCGGTAATCGTCTCCTGGTCATTGATCGGCACGAGCAGGCCACCAGCGCCTTCCACGATGAGCGGGCGACCGTTGGTTTCGGGAAGTACAAAGTCCGTTAGCTTAATCTCAATGCCATCAACTGCCGCAGCGTAGTGCGGGCTTGCGGGCGTGTTCAGCGCATGGCGGACGGGGTGAAACCGTCCGGCGGGAGACCCCGTCCAGGCTTTCACCCGATCGGTATCACCGAAGTCTAGGTCGCCCGCCTGAATGGGTTTCCAGTAATCAGCGTTGAGGGCTTTTTGTAGGAAAGCAGCGGTAACCGTTTTGCCGGCGTCGGTGTGAATTCCGGTGAGAAAGAACATGGGGTAGTCTTTTGGTTCAGTGGTCTTGTAGGCTGCCGCGAGGGGCAGGTATTGGAGGGCTGGTGGAGTAGGATTTTCAGGAAGAAAAATAGGATTCTTAGGAAGGGTCATTCTACATATCCTCCGTTTTATCCTATGAATCCAGCTCTTCCGGTGCGGGTGGCATCTACAATCAAGAGGGGATTAGAATGCTAGGATTGACAGAATGATAAAATTTACTGTCGGGTTCATCTTACAATTCTCCCATTCTGTCATTCTAATCCCGTGTGTGGTAGAATATACTTTAAGGGTAATGCCGCCGCCGACGTGCGGTAGCCCACCAGACTACCAGCACTACGAGACTACCTCACCCCCCGTCTCCTGACGCAACATCTCCACCACCGCCGCAATCCAACGCGGGTCATCGTTGAGAGAAGGGACGAGTTGGATGTGTTCGCCGCCCCACTCCTGAAATTCTTCCTGGTACTCCACGCTTATTTCGATGGTGGTTTCCAGGCAATCAGAGACGAAGGCTGGGCTGAAACAGAGCATTCTTTTCACGCCTTTATTCTTAGCCAGATCTTCCAGCGTTTCGATGGTGTAAGGCTTGGCCCATGCGTCAAAGCCTAGCCGACTCTGGAAAGAGGTGGAATAAGTACCTTCTTTTAGGCCTAACTCGGCTACGAGCGCCCGGGTAGTTGCATGACACTGCGCACTATAACAGAATTGGTTGACTTTTTGGATACTACTACAGCAGCTATTGGTGCCATCGGCATAGCAATGACAACCGCTGCGGTCTCCTTTTTTGAGATGACGCTGGGGCAAGCCGTGGTAGCTGAAGAGAATATGGTCCCACTGATCCAGATCACCAAACTGGCGAGCATTATCCGCAAATATCTCAATCAACTTGGGGTGGTCGTAGAAGCTATTGATCAGATTCAGATTTGGGATTACCTCTTCTTTGCTGATCAGGCGCATCACTTCCTGGTGCACACTACCAGTAGAAGCACTGGCATAATGCGGAAAAAGTGGCAAAACGGTAATGGAACTTACCTCTTCGTCCAGTAATTCTTTGACAGCAACCTCGATACTCGGGTTCTGATAGCGCATGGCCAGGCGGACGATGTAGTCATCCCCCATTTGTTCCGCTACGGCCTTGGTTAATAATTCGCCGTAGTATTTGAGCGGGCTGCCGTTTTCGGTCCACAGTTCCTGATATAGCTTGGTAGAGCCACCGGGCTTGAAGGGGTTAACGATACCGGAACGAATGGGGGCGATAATACCACGAACGAGTACTTGTTGGCTGATACCGGGGAGGTTATCGATCACTCTGGAGTCCGTCAGAAACTGTCCGAGGTAGCGATTAACGGCGCGCGGTGTCGGTTCATCTGGCGTACCGAGATTGACGAGAAGAATGCCTTGTTTGCCGAAGTGTTTTTGAACGTGCATGACGGGTAAACGGTTTTGGGGTTCGTTGGTTTTTTAGTTTGATGACTTGTTTAGCCTTTCCTTGCTTTTATGACATTTTCCTTGCACCTGCGGCCGCGCCCAAATCGCGCAGTTTTGCCAGATCAACTAGTTTAAGTAGTACTGCCATCACCAACCCAAGCAATCCTAGCAGCAAGCAGGAGAGTAGCCAGGGCAACGGACTAAAGTGGAAGAGGGCGAGGCCGCAGGATGCAAAGAGGGCTGAAAAAAGCAGTGTTTTTCCCCAGGCTATGGTCTTCGCCGGAATCTCCAGCCACCGGTGTGCCAACACCGCCTGAGTCACCGCAATGAAACTTTGGGTTAGCAGTGTCACCGCCGCCGCTCCCGGAGCGCCATAGACGGGCAACACCAACCAGTTACCGCCTAGATTGAGCACAATGCCCAGCGCATAAATCTTGTTCATCCGCCCGATAAGGCCACGCGCGCTGAGCAGAGAACCGTAGGCATAATTGAGGCACTGCGCCACGAAACTGAAGGCCAGAAAGAAAAGGATCAAGCCCGTTCTGGATTCCGCAAAGTCGTAGAGCAACTCCACGATCGACTGGCTGTAAAGCGCCAGCGGAACAGCGGCGCAGACCGAGCCCGCCAGCAACAGTTGTACACTAAATTTCAGCAGCGGATTTTCATCTTTCCCCTCCGCCTGTAGCCGGGCGTACATCGGGATGAGCAAGCCCGCCAGCAGCCAGCCGATCATGTTCAGCGCATCAAGTAAGCGGTAAGCAGCAGCGTAATGGCTGGCAGCCGTAGCACCATCCGCCAGCAGTCGTTCAACCATGATGGCATCCGTCCGGGTGTAGGCCGTAGCCAGGAAGACAGCGAGTGCGAAGGGGGCTCCGCCTCGTAGTAGTTTACCAAAGGTAGTCCGGTCAAAACGTGGTAATTTCCGTGGCAGCCGGTCTCGAACCACCAATACCAGCATCACCGCCGTGATACCCCAACTTGCCAATTGTAAGCCCGCGAAGCGGGTGATGGTCAGTTCCTCCGGCGCGAATAGCAATAGCCCGCCTACGGAGAGGATCATCAAGCCCTTATCCATAATGCTGAACCAACCGTCCAGGGCATATTTCCCCAATCCCGACAAGTTAGAGCGTAAGTAAAGCACCACACTATTGAAAAACTGTACAGCTCCGGCAATCAATAAGAGGTAAATCTCTGCTCCCCGGTAACCCAGCCACCAACCTACGGGTAGCAGGACCAGAAAAAAGGCCGTTCCCAACATCATTTTCAGGCCGATGAAATAAGGAAAATACTGAGCCAATAGCTCCCGATCTCCGCTTAGTTCCCGGCTATTATAAAGCTGCAAACCAAAATCCGCTACTACCTGCAGCAACATTCCCAGCCCCAGCAGGGCGAAGTAGAGTCCATAGTCTCCTTCCGGAAGCAAGTTCTGCACCATCCGCTCCACCCCGAAGAGGTAGACTCCTTTGACCAGCAGGTTGAGTCCTACCTGGAAGATGGCGTTGCGAAAAAAGGAGGTTACCACTTTTGGTTCGTTGGTATTTTGGTTCGTAGGTATTTTGGCTCCGCTATTAATTTAGGAGCAGAAGCCCGTACCTTGTGAAGTGATAAAGGTACCTCAAGCCAAAATACCAACAGACCAACGCTCCAATATGCTCCGCATTTTAATCATCAACGGCCCTAACCTCAACCTCCTTGGCAAACGTGAGCCGGAGATTTACGGAGAAGACACCTTCGAAGATTTCATGATTCACCTCCGGGGTAAATACATTGACGCGGACGTCGATCTGACCTATTTTCAGAGTAATCACGAAGGACATATCCTCGATAAGTTGCACGAAGTAGGCTTTAGCTATGACGGTATCATCCTGAATGCCGGTGCTCTCTCCCACACGAGTATTGCCATTGCCGATGCCATTTCTGGTATCGAAACGCCCGTGATTGAAGTGCACATCAGCAACGTGCATAAGCGGGAGACGTTCCGTCACCACAGTTATGTTTCGGCCGTGGCAGAGGGCATTATCGTCGGATTTGGTCTTCGGGGCTATGAGTTAGCGGTGGATTATTTCCTGTAGCCATAAGTCCTTTAATCCAACGTATCATTCAACGACTTTTCGTTTTAAACGTTTTCCCTTTAACAACAACAAAATCCTATCCATGGCTTTCTTTGATCGATTCACTAAATCGAGCAACCCACTCCTCAAAGAGGACGCTATTGCAAAGGCGAATACCCTTGATGGGGGCGTCACGCAACGTGCAGAGACCGACCCTATGACCGTCAGCGGTGCCGTCAACAAGTCTCTAATCATGGGCGCACTGCTCCTGATCACTTCCCTTTATTCTTTTGCTAACCCCAGCCCACTCTTCCTTTGGGGGGGCGCTATCGGTGGTTTAGTGCTGGTATTGGTGATGTCCTTCAAGCGTCACCTCTCTCCTACCCTGGCCCCGATTTATGCCCTGCTCGAAGGTCTTTTTGTGGGTTCCGTTACGGCCATGTACGCTGCCGGATTCGGCGCGGGTATCGTCTTTCAGGCCGTACTTCTCACGATGGCGCTGTTGTTTATGATGCTCTTCGTTTATAAGGCTGGCTTGATTAAGGTCACGCAGAAGTTCCGGACCGGCATTATGATGGCCACCGGCGGTATTATGCTGGTCTACCTGATTAATATCGGCCTTAGTTTCTTCGGTATCAACATGCCTTTCCTGCACGAAGGCGGTATGATTGGTATTGGCATCAGCCTCTTCATCATCGGTATTGCAACCATGAACTTGCTGCTGGACTTTGATTCCTTCGAACATTTCGCCGCCACCCGCGCGCCAAAGTATATGGAATGGTTCTGCGCCATGGGCCTCATCGTCACACTGGTCTGGCTCTACGTTGAAGTACTGCGCTTGCTCGCAATTTTGAGTAGCAGTGATTAGGAGACGATAAACAATAGTCTTATGCCAACAGCCCGTTCGTGCGATGCACGAACGGGCTGTTGGCTTTATCAAGACATCCAGGGTCCATACTACGTCTGAGTGCTGGATTCATCCGTTTTTTAAAGCCTAAAAAAGAGAGGTGAAAAAAGAAAGTGGAAAACGGACTTGGTCCATTTTCCACTTTTTCGTAAACAGCCTTGAAAGCAATTACTAGTGAGAATAAAGTGAGGCTGTAGAATCTTTCATCATCAAAACTATCAGGGTAACGGTGGGGAATAAGGATGCGCTGCCTGGGGAGGGAAAAAAAGTAGTCAGGTAGGCTACCGCACTGTGGAGGCGTTGGATGTAGGATGGTTAGAATTTTTGACTGCTTACCTTAGAAAACCTCTCCCCCGGCCCCTTTTGCTGCGCAGCTTCTCCGCTGGTCTCTTCGAGCCCGCTCCGAGGTCCGGAGGAGAGGGGTGACCCTTCGACACTAATTATCAGTAAATTATAAGGTTTTCACACTCTAGCAATAATCTAATTCAGAGTGGTGAATCTCAAATTCTAACCACCCTACGTAGGAGGCCAATATCACAAACTCAACATTGCCGCCTATCGAACTTACTAAGTGCAGTAGGCGTCAAGGCCGCCAAGCTACTTAGTACGCTTCCCGCAATAAAGCCACGTACATTTTTCTGCCCGCTTCGATTTCTTCTACGAAGATGAATTCATTGGCCGTGTGACTGCGAGCACTGTCTCCGGGGCCAAGCTTGAGGGTAGGGAATGGCATTAGGGCCTGATCGGAGAGCGTTGGAGATCCATAAGTAAAGGCTCCCGGGCGCGCTTTGAGTCCGGCTTGAACAAGAGGATGAGTCTTCTCTATTCCGCTTGATTGTAACCTTAGGCTACGTGGCTTTAGTTCGGAATGTTCACAGGCCGCTTGTAGCTCTGCCACTGCGTCTTCATTGCGGTACGCTTCATTGACCCGCAGATCGATTAAGAAAGTTGCCCGATCGGGAACTACGTTGTGCTGGGTTCCCGAATTCAGTACGGTAACGTTAGCGGAGGTTGGGCCCAGTAAATCACTCGGCCGAGTGAACGCGTGTTTTCTTATGGCTGCGATATCATCAAGGGCAAGGTATAGTGCATTAACGCCTTCCTGGCGGGCCGCATGCCCGCTGACACCTTTAGCCTCACCGTCAATAACGACCAAGCCACGTTCCGCGATAGCTAAATCCAATAAAGTGGGTTCCCCTACAATTCCTGCATCAATAGGTCCGAGAAGTGGCAGTAAGGCCGCTATTCCGTTAGGTCCACTAATTTCTTCTTCAGCGGTTGCTGCCAGCAGCAAGTTACAGTTCAGGCTGTCCTCATTTTCCAGTTCAACAAAAGTCGAGATCAACGAGACAAGTGCTCCGCCGGCATCATTGCTCCCCAATCCATAAATCTTACCCTCCTCAATATCTGGTCGATGCGGATCACGGGTATAGCCCGCGGCAGCTTTGACCGTGTCATGGTGACTGTTCAGCAAAATGACTGGCCGGCCTTCCTTCCAGTTGCGCGCGCGGAGCCAGACATTATTCAAATGACGGCTTGGATGCAACCCTTGCTTTTTTAGAAATGCTTCAATAATGTCGGCCGTCTCCTTTTCCTGCCTGGAAAGCGAAGGAGTAGCGATAAGTGATTGGAGAAGCTCCAGGTACATAGTAGAAATAGGTTCAGTGGACTACTCTTTAGCGTACTGCGCTTGCAAAACGGCCATTAGTTCGTCTTGCTTTCCTTCATGGGTTACGAGGAAGATCGGTAGAAATATTTGGCTTCCTCCTTGAATGGTCAATACGAGGTCGCGCACATTGAGTCTTTCTACTCCGGTAATATCTTCCAGCAATAGCTCCTGTTCTCCATCTTTCTGATCCAGTTTCCAACTTAGATGCTTTTCACTGACGCGAACATATCGGTCCATGTCGCCCCGGCTGGCATGATCTGCCCGGTAACCAGCGTAGGCCATCAGTAATCCTCCCAGCAAGTAAATTACACCTAAGCCAAGGTGCCACCAGCTGTGCTCTTCATCACTAGCGTGCCAATCGGTGAAAAACAAAAAAAACTGTTGCCCCGCTGCTAGTAATAGCAGGAAGGCTCCGGCAAAGAGGACGAAGTGAAACCAGCGGTCTTTGTTGTCCGCGTGGTGTTCAGAATGGTAAGTGTAGCGGAGTTTCATCAGGGCTAAGGTAGGGATACATCTTGAAGTACTGCTTTTATTCCTGAGGCGGGTGTAAAAACATTGCTCCATTTACCATCCTTTGCACCTGCGTCCGCGCCCACAAGCAGCCCATAGCAGTCGTTCATCCAAAATAAGGGGCTATTCATAGATAAAATTTCTTCTCCCCCTTTCGCGTGGTAGCTTTGCCGACCATAGAATCCATGCTACATGCGGAACACTACTTTATTATCCTTACTCTTCTTGTTTTCTTTTGGCCTCACGGCTCAGTCTGCTGATGGCAACTGGACCCTGGAGCGTGCCGTTGAGTATGCTCTAACCAACAACCTGCAGGTTAAGCGACTGAATAACTTCGAAGAGATTGCTCGTATCCAGCGGCAGCAAGCAAAAAACAATCGACTTCCAACGCTCAATGGTTCCACCAACATTGGTGCACAGCTCGGACGAACGATTGACCCCACCACCAACACCTTCGATCAGCAAACCATCGGCTTTCAGGGCTATGGGATAAATGCTGGCGTGACGCTTTATAATGGTGGACAGATCAAAAACGGTCTCCGACAAGCAGAGTTAAATCTTGCTGCTGCTGAAGTTGACACCAAAGTCACGGCCAACAACATTGGTTTGCAAGTAGCCAACAGCTACCTGACCATCGTTCTATTAAAAGAGCAACTCACCAATTCCCGTGCCCAACTACAACTGACCAATGATCAGTTAGAGAACACCGATGCCCTCATCAAGGCCGGCGCTTTACCTGCAGCCCAACGTTTTGACCTGGTAGCGCAGCAAGCAGCTAACAATAGAGCCATCATAGATCTCGAAAACCAGCTAAACAATGCAACGCTGGCCCTTAAAATCTTGCTGTTGCTGGACTTCGACCAGGAGTTCAACGTAACCACTCCGGAGCTAAACCCAACAGAAGCTCAGCTTTTTGAAAATTACGACGTGAATGAGGTCTACCTCTCCGCCCGGGGCATCCAGCCAACAATTATGGCGGCAGAGCTAAGGAAAGAATCTTCCGAAGTAGGCATTGAACTGGCGGAAGCCGGATTACGCCCGACGGTTAGCCTCTTCGGAAGCTTGAGCACTAACTACTCTACCGCTGCCAAAGAATTTGATCGCAGCAATGAGATGGAAGTCACCGTCCCCGTCCCGAACCTCTTACTGGATAATACGCCCGGTCGAATTTCAACGATCACAACAGTTGGTGGGACCCTCAACGACATCGGTTATTTCAACCAGTTGAATCGCAACTTTGGTCAGTCCGTTGGCATGAGTTTAAACGTCCCCATCTACAGTCAGGGCCGAAACAAACTGAATATCCAACAAGCGGAAGTACAGAAACTAAATGCCCAACTCGACATTGAGCAAGCGGAGAACAATCTCCGTAATGATGTAGAACTGGCGCTAGCCAATTTACGTGGCGCACAAGAAAGTTACCGGGCGGCTAACATAAGTCAGGACGCAGCTCAGGCGGCCTATGACAATGTCCAGCGTAGTTTCAAAGCCGGAGCGGCCAACAGCCTTGACCTCGTAACGGCCACTAATCGCCTGGATCAGGCAAAAACAGAATTCACCCGCAGCAAATACCAGCTCATTTTTAACCGTCAGGTTATTCGCTTCTACTTAGGACAGGGGTTCACCCTTGAATAAGCATAGATGCAACCATTAAACAGGTCAAAGGCCTGTTGTCTGAACACAGTCTTACACACACTAACAGTCTAATTATCATGGCTCGCAAAATCATTATCGGTATTATTCTTCTCATTGCGCTTGGCGCCATCGTGACGATGGTTCTCAACAGTAATAAAGAAACCGGCACCAGAGTCTTCACCTCCGAGGCCAAAGAAAGGACCATTCAGGAAATTGTCTCCGCCAGCGGCAAGATATTCCCCCAAACTGAAGTCAAGATTAGCTCTGACGTCTCCGGTGAGGTAGTTGAGCTCTACGTCGAAGAAGGCGACAGCGTAAAAGCAGGTCAGCTATTAGCTAAAATCGACGCAGACGCCTACCAAAGTCAGGTAGCCCGCGCCGCAGCTAACGTTAACAGCAGCAAAGCACAGTTGGCTAATGCCCGCGCGCAGATCAATAGTCTAGATGCTCAGAAGACCCAGATCGAGGCTCAACTGGCTAATGCACAAGAAATTTACAATCGTAATAAAGCATTGGCCGCTGACGGTGTTGTTAGCCAAGCAGACCTGGAGGCGAGCGCAGCTTCTCTCCGCGGGCTGGAAGCCAACATCAAGGCCGCAGACAGCAACATCCAGGGAGCCAAGGAAAGCGCCCGGGCTGCTCAGTACGGGGTAGAATCTTCCGAGGCAACACTATCCGAGTTTCGGACCAGCCTCCGACGGACCACCATCTACGCTCCCATGAGCGGCGTCGTCTCTCTGCTGAACGTAGAACAAGGCGAACGCGTAGTGGGTACCATCCAGATGGCGGGTACGGAACTCATGCGTATTGCCAACCTCAACGCCATGGAAGTGCGCGTAGAAGTGAGCGAAAACGACGTCCCTTCCGTAAAAATTGGCCAGACAGCCGAAGTTGAAGTAGACGCCTACCTCAACCGTAAGTTCAAGGGTAACGTAACCCAGATCGCTAACTCCAGTACTACGGCTGGTTTGGCCGACAATGTGCTGAACAGTGATCAAGTCACGAACTTTGAGGTTCGTATCAGCATCGATCCCACCAGCTACGCTGACCTAGTGAAGGGAGGAAACCTTTACCCCTTCCGCCCGGGTATGTCCGCTGGGGTAGACGTCCTTACCAGTAACTCCGGAGGAGTAATCAGTATTCCCATCGAAGCCGTCACTACCCGCGAGAAAGAGTCAGACGATGATGCCGTTGGCATTGACGAACTGGAAGAAGTTGTCTTCGTCGTTCGAGCGGATACCATCGACAAGGTCGTCGTTACTACCGGATTACAGGATGCCTCCGTCATTGAGGTCAAGAGTGGCCTTGAGGCAGGAGATGCCGTCGTCGCGGGTCCCTACACCGCCGTTAGCCGGAAGCTGAAGGAAGGAGAAAAGGTGATCGTGAAGGAGAAGGATAAGTTCTACGACAGTGATGATAATTAAGATGCGCTTGTACCGCCGACTTCAGTCGGCGGACTAATCCATTCCGCCGACTGAAGTCGGCGGTACA